>NZ_JBHZAH010000001.1:0-131043 GCF_042754225.1 Rhodococcus sp. NPDC059234 | reverse complement strand
GCCCGGGACGAGGCCAGGAACACGACGAGATCGGCGACCTCCTGCGGGCTGGTAAGCGGCCGGTCTCGGTGCTCGCGACCGTGTGGTCGATGACGTCCTGGGCGGCGATCCCGCTCGCTCGGGACACGGTGGCGGCGACACCCTCGGCGCCGGTCCACAACGCGGTCGTCACCGGTCCGGGACTGACGGTGTTCACCCGAATCCACTGGGAAGCAATTTCTTTCGACAGCGACGTGCAGAAGTTGATGAGCGCTGCCTTCGCGGCGCAGAAGTCGATGACCGCCGGATCGGGTGGGCGGGATGACGGTGCCGCCTGGGGAGACCAGAGACCGGCCCAGGTTCGTTCGAGTGCCCTCCCTGAACAACCGCAGCATTCGACGGCGTGGCACTGACACGGCAGCCCACCGCCACAGCCGGCAAGCGCGGCGGACATTTCTGCGTCAGGAGATCGTGAACAGCGGCCCGGTGATCGTCAGCCCGAGTTCTCCGTTGTGGGCGAAGAATGCGAACAGCATGAGGGCCGCACCCGCCAGCGCGATGTCCTTGTTGAACTGGACCATCTCCATCTGCCGGGCTTGCGGATCGGTCTCGGCCCAGAAGTTGTGCATCAGCGCCGCCGTCGGGACGAGGAAGGCGACCAGCAACAGAGAGCCGAGGTCAGCCCAGACGCCGAGGAGCACGCTCAGCGCGCCGAGCACAAGGACCACCCCGGAGACCAGGACAGAGAGCTGCGGCATCGGCAGGCCCTTGCTCGCGGCGTATTGCGCCATCGCCTTTGACTGGGACAGGTGGCCGACCGCAGAGAAGAGGAACAACGCGGAGAAGAGAATTCGGCCGATCAGAACGACGATGTCCATCGCTACCTCCAAGTGGTGATTGTGAGGCGGTCCTGTAGTGCGCCGGGCTGGGACTAACAGTGTCCCATCCGAGTCCTTTGGAAGTCATCCGCTTTCGCCGTTCACGCATGACGGTCCCCGTCGGTGACGTCGGCGAGCCAGCTCGGGTGGGGTCACAGTGCCGAAGTTGGGGTCGACTGCGAAAAGCAGCTACCGGCCACTCCAGGACTTGCCTTTGACGCAAAGCACCGCGATTCGGCGCACTGTGCGAGCACTTCCGCGTGCGACCAGACCACCAAACTAGCGCTCCCAGAAGATCTCGACCTGCCCGGCGGTCACCCTTTGGCGGGTCAGCCGACAACTGCCTCTGAAGTGGCAAGAAAGCGCCCCGTCACGACGTCTGCCATCAGACTGCCGCCGACCGGCAGCGACCTCCGTCCATCCCGAAGAATACTTGATATGTCACGCAATGCCTTGCTATTCTGGCAGCACTCGAGGGTTTCGCGCCGATCCCAAACGCAGCGAAGCCGCGTGCCGCAGTCTTCTTGCCAGCGCGAACAGATGAGACGCACGCGGTCCCGCAGAGAGGCCGTCATGACGGACCTGAAGATCGCTATCGTCGCCGGCAGCACGCGCCCCGGCCGCCACTCCCGCATGGTTGCCGACTGGGTTCTCGACAGGGCCGCGGGACGACCGGGTGCGCGTTACGACATCGTCGACCTGACAGCCCACCCCTTGCCGCTGTTCGACGAAGCCATGCCCCCGAGCTTCGGGCAGTATCAAAATGCGCATACCAAGGCGTGGGCCGCTACCATCGCCCCTTTCGACGGCTTCGTCTTCGTCAGTCCCGAGTACAACCACTCGACATCCGCGGCGCTGAAGAACGCACTGGACTACCTCTACGCGGAGTGGCAGAACAAGGCCGCAGCACTGGTCGGCTACGGCTCGCTCAGCGGCACACGCGCCGTCGAACACCTTCGCCTCATCTGCGCAGAACTGCAGATGGCAACGGTCCGTCAACAGCTGGCCTTCTCGCTGTTCAACGACTTCGAGAATTTCACCTCCTTCACCCCGGCTGCCCGTCACGACGACGCCGCCGACGCCATGTTCACCCAGCTGGAGAACTGGGCGGGCGCCTTGAAACCACTGCGCGCCTGACGATGCCGCCGACAGGCCCGATGAACAGTGGCGGCCAGAGCAACACTGCGTCTTCCCAGACCTCGCGATTGTTCAATATCAGGGCCACCGACGGGTGTGGGACGGCCCTCTCGCGAATGCGCCGACCGCACCGGGCTGATGCAGACACTCGCGCACCACCCAGGGCCTGGTCAACGACAACACCAGGGAAGGAACAACACATGACCAGCGAGATGTCTAGAGCAGTGCAGTTCGACTCGTACGGCGGCATCGACGTCCTCGAGGTGCGTGAAGTCCCCCGCCCTGTTCCCGAGGCCGGCGAGGTACTGGTCGAGGTCAGGGCGGCCGGCATCAACATCAGCGAGGCGGCGATTCGCTCGGGTGCCGTGCGGGAGATGTTTCCCGCAACCTTTCCGTCCGGCCAGGGCAGCGACCTGGCAGGGGTGGTGACTGAACTCGGTTCCGGCGTCAGCGATTTCGCCGTCGGTGACGAGGTGATGGGGTTCTCCATGCGCCGATCCAGCCACGCCGACTACGTGACCGTCCCGGCTGACCAGTTGACAGCGAAGCCGTCAGCAGTGTCCTGGGAGGTGGCGGGCTCACTGTACGTCGCGGGCGCCACCGCATACGGCGCGGTGCAAGCGGTCCGCCTCGCACCCGGAGAGACGGTAGCGATCGCAGGTGCGGCCGGCGGCGTCGGTTCGATCGCGGTTCAACTTGCCCAACGGGCCGGCGCCACGGTCCTGGGCATCGCCGGACCGTCCAACGACGCCTGGCTCGCCGACCACGGCGCGATCCCGGTCAACTACGGTGACGACCTGCCCGCTCGGCTGCGCGCCGCATCGCCGTCCGGGCGCATCGACGCTCTGCTGGACTTCTTCGGGGGTGGATACGTCGCCATGGCAGTCGAGGACCTCGAAGTGCCGACCGACAGGGTCGACACCATCGCCGATTTCGCTGCCGTGGAGCGGTTCAGGGTCTTGTCGGCCGGCGGAGCGGATGCCTCGACTGCCGCGGTGGTCGCCGAGTTGGCCGACCTCATCGCACAAGGCCAATTGGATGTGCCGATCGCCGGGGTGTTCGCGCTCGATGATGTGCGGGACGCGTTCCGGGAAGTCGAACGGCGACACACCCGCGGCAAGTTGGTGCTGCGCCCATGAGCGACGGCGGCATCGCAGCGGAGCGACGACCCGCACAACACAAGAGGAGTCACCATGGTCACACTTCCTGCCGATCTCATGCGAGCCAACCTTCTCGAGGTGTTCAACGAACCCGATCCGACCCGGCGGGCCACGGTCATCGCGAAGAACTATTCCGACGATGTGGTGTGGCACGAACCGGACCGTATTGTTCGGGGACGCAGGGACTTCGAACGGCGAGCCGAGGACCTACGCGCGGAGAACCCGGACTGGGTCTTCCGGCCCGTAGGCGACGCGTCGGGTCTCGACGACATCGGTCACCTTGGCTTCGAGTACGGGCCCGCCGGCCAACCAGCGGTAACCGGCATGGACATTGCTCGCATCGAGGACGGAGTCATCGCCGAGCTCTACACGATCGTCACCGGGATCCGTCAGGGGTCCGGATCGTGATTGATGCACGGCCGATACGATCGAGACGGGGCAGGGCCGGGTGACAGTGGACGCAGGGTCTGGACCAGGTGACGGTGGATGCACGGTCTGGACCGCGGAAACGTCACGATCGGTGCGCCGAACGCGGAGTTTCCGCCCCTCCCCCGGCAGTGCCGAGCGATTCGTCGGTGACGATCACACGGGCGGGGGCGGCAACGAAGAACTGCGGTTCAGACTCGCCTGGATGTGCTCCAGCGCCGCAGTGAAAGGAGCCACCAGCTCTTCAGGCAACGGATCAAAGAACAAGTCCCGGACAAGCGCGACATGACCGGGCGCCGCCTCGACGATCGCGGCCATGCCGCGCTCGGTCAACACCGCGTCGGTCGCCCTGCCGTCGTCCTCCGACTGAACCCGATCGGTGAGGCCACGTTCGCACATTCGCCGAAGGTGGTGCGAGAGCCGACTGCGTTCCCACCCGATCACCGTCGCCAGGTCGGTGATCTGAAGCTTGCGTTCCGGGGCAGTGCTCAACGCATTGAGCACGTGGTAGTCGGCCAGCGAAAGACCGCTGTCGAGTTGCAACTGGCGGTTGATCTCGTAGTTCATGCGCAATTGCACACGCATGTACGCCACCCACACGCGTTGCTGTGACGGCGACAGCCAGACACCGTCACCAGCGGGTGAGCGACGGTCACGCGGCGTGTCACCGTCCTTTCCGCCGGACACCTGCACTGCGTTGGCCATGACTGCTACGTTAGGGGACATACGTGATATGTCAATCACATCGGGGGATGTGACCAACAACGACACGTGCATCACCTACGGCTCCGCCGGCGCACTCGAAGCCACCGGGATTCCCGACCCGCCACCCCAGAACGTGGACGAATCCGGGTCCGGGTCTTGGGTACACCGCAGCAACGCCGCTGCCACACCGTGGCCGGAACCTGCACACTCGATCGGAGCTCGGCCGCCGCCCGACACCACGATGCGCCCGAACAGTCGGCACGGCGATCCTGATTGCCCAGCGACGGTGCAGAACAGGCGAGAAACGCGGTGAATCCGGTGGCCGATCGAAGGTTGATTCCGGTACGGATGCGGCGGTGTAGCCCGGGGGTGTGCGGCCGGTCGTGTGCGGCCCTCTCGTGAGTGACTCGGTGAACCTCGTGATCCGACGGGAGGACCGAATTGGGACAGCAAACGTCCCAGGTCGAGTGCGCCGGATTCGGACTCGACAAGTGACGGTGGACCCTAGACGGAGCCCGGGCGGGAGGGTTCTATGGCAGGCAGAAGCACATCCCGTTGACATGAAGCCGGCTCATTCGGCACCGGTCACCGCGCGTCGCCGCCGCACGATGTCGTGGCGACCGGCTGGAGGAGAGCTTGTGCAGCACAGGAGGAAGCGTCATGCGCACGCTGGTGGTCTACGAGTCGATGTTCGGAAACACCCGTCACGTGGCGGAAGCAATCGCCCGGGGTTTCGCCGCCTCCGGTGAGGCCAAGGCCGTCCCCGCGTCGCACGCCCGCGAGGAGGACCTGTCCGGATACGACCTGGTTGTCGTCGGCGGTCCGACACATGTACACGGGGTCAGTCGCGCGTCGACGCGCCGCGATGCGGAGAAGACGGCCGACAAACCCGACAGCACGGTGACACTGGAACCGGATGCGGTGAGCGACGGTGTCCGGGAGTGGCTCTCCTCGCTCCCGCCCGCCCACGGCCGCGCTGCCGCGTTCGACACCCGCGCGGACGCGCCGGCGTTCCTGACCGGAAGGGCGTCGAAGGGGATCGGGAAGAAGCTACGGCACCTGGGATTCGAGCTCGTCGCGGAATCGGAGAGCTTCCTGGTCGACAAGGAGTCACGCCTCGAGGACGGCGAAGAGGCTCGGGCCGAACAGTGGGGACACTCGCTCGCGCAGCAACAGTGACGCCCGCGAGAGCATGAACGCGCGTCATGGATGCTGACGACGTGGCCCGGCCGATCATCGACCTCCGCCACCACAACACCGTCGTCTTCGGCCTCGACGTGGTGGTGGACACCGCTGACGGGGTGCGGAGTGTCGAACCGGCTGTCGGGCTGGCGGAGCGACTGTGCAGATCGGATGTCCGGTGCGCGGTGTTCACGTACGGCCGAGCACTGGACCTGATCGAGACCGCGGGAATCGGACGGTGGTTCCAGGTTCGGGTCGACGACGCGGCGCCGCAGGAAGCCCTGGTCCGGCTCGGCGCTCCCCTCACCGGGGCAGTGCTCGTCACCTCCAGAGAGGACGCCGCCGCGCAGGCGAAGCGCGCCGGCTTCGCGCTGGTCATAGCCGTTGACCAGGCGGGCCGGGCCGACGAGCTGTTGCGTGCGGGCGCAGACGTGGTGGTGAAGGACGCCTCCGAGATCGAACTCCGTGCCGGCGACCGACGACTCGGTGACGTCCCCGGTGCCCTCGCGGCTCACCATGAGCTGACCGCACAGCTACGCGTGCGCAGGCCCGCCGTCTTCCTCGATTTCGACGGCACGCTGGCCGACATCGTGCCGGACCCGGCGGCCGCGGTTCTCGTCGACGGCGCGGCCGCCGCCCTGACCCGGTTGGCCGCCGAATGCCCCGTGGCCGTGATCAGCGGGCGCGACCTCGGGGACCTTCGGACAAGGATCGGCCTGCCGAGGATCTGGTACGCGGGAAGCCACGGTTTCGAACTCGTCGGGCCCGCCGGCCAGAGGTACGAGAATCCCGATGCTCTCGCCGCGATCCCGGTGCTCGACCGGGTGGCCCGAGCCCTGACGGAGCGTCTGCAGCACATTCCGGGTGCCCTGGTCGAACACAAACGGTTCGCCGTGGCCGTCCACTACCGGAACGTGGCAGCCCAGCAGATCGACCAGGTCTCGGCCGCGGTGTTCGCCGTCGGAGGCCCGGAGGAAGCGCTTCGGGTCACGGGCGGCCGAAAGGTGATCGAACTGCGCCCCGACGTCGACTGGGACAAGGGGCGGGCGCTTCGGTGGATGCTCGAGCACGTCGATGCGGGGGCGGTGCTCCCGATCTACGTCGGCGACGACCTCACCGACGAGGACGCCTTCGACGCGGTGTCGCCGGACGGGATCGGCATCGTCGTCCGGGATCCGGAGTCCGAAGACCGGCGGTCGGCGGCACAGTTCGTGGTGGACGGCCCGGCCCAGGTCTGCGATCTACTCGAGCGCTTGATCAACACCGTCGACCGGGACCCGGCGGACCCGTCCCGGGGCGGGGGCTGGATCCTCGACTTCGACGGCTACGACCCCGCGACAGAGAAACTGCGCGAGGCGATCTGCACGGTGGGGAACGGGTACTTCGCCAGCCGCGGGTGCGCGCCCGAATCCGCGGCCGGACCGCGGCACTACCCCGGCACCTACGTCGCCGGCCTCTACAACCGTCTGCACGAGGAACGTTCCGGCATCGCCATCTCGAACGAGAGCCTGGTGAACGCGCCCAACTGGCTCCCGACCACCTTCCGAATCGGCGACGGACCGTGGTTCGACGTCGATTCGGTCGAACTCCTCGACTACCGCCAGGTGCTGAACCTGCGCCGTGCGGTGCTCACCAGACGGTTCCGGTATCGCGACCAGGCGGGACGGACGACGACGGTCGTCCAACGGCGTTTCGTCGCAATGCATCTCCCGCACGTCTGCACACTGCAGACGACACTCGTGGCGGACGACTGGTCCGGTACGGTCCAGTTCCGCTCGGCGCTCGACGGCTCGGTACGCAACAGCCTCGTCGACCGATATCGCGACCTCGCCGGCGACCACCTCGACCGCGTCGACGCCGCCGAGCAGCCGCCCGACTCGGTCCTGCTCACCATGCAGACGAATCAGTCCCGCATCCCGGTGGCAGTGGCCGCACGGACCACGGTCTGGCGCGGTGGTGAACCCTGCGACTGCCGGTACCGGTCGTTCGACACCGGCGGGAGCATCGGTCACGACATCACCGTGGACGTCCAGGCGGGGCATGCCGTCACGGTGGAGAAGACGGTGACCCTCTTCACCGGGCGTGATCACGCAGTCTCCGCCCCCGGGGACGAGGCCACCCGATGGTTGTCGGGTCTGGGTCGGTTCGAGGAACTCCTCGATTGTCACGTCCTGGCGTGGGAACACCTGTGGGACCGGGTACGCATCGACATCTCGGACTACGAGGACGCTTCCCGGATCACACGGTTCCATCTGCTGCACCTGCTGCAGACCGTCTCCCGGAACACGGCCGACCTGGACGTGGGGGTCCCGGCCCGCGGATTGCACGGCGAGGCGTACCGGGGCCACATCTTCTGGGACGAACTCTTCGTCTTCCCGGTGTTGAATCTGCGGGTGCCGGCACTGACGCGGTCGCTGCTGCACTACCGCTATCGACGCCTCCCCGAAGCCCGCCGGGCCGCGAGCGCGGCCGGCTACCGGGGCGCGATGTTCCCGTGGCAGTCGGGCAGTGACGGCCGCGAGGAAAGCCAGCAGCTCCATCTCAATCCGAGGTCCGGGCGGTGGCTTCCGGACCCCAGCTGGCGACAACACCACATCGGCATCGCCGTCGCGTACAACGTGTGGCAGTACTACCAGGTCACCGGCGACGTCGAATTCCTCGGTCACTTCGGCGCCGAAATACTGGTGGAGACAGCCCGCTTCTTCGCCAGTCGCGCATCGTACGACCGGGCGCGGGGGCGCTACGTGATCCGCGGCGTCGTGGGGCCGGACGAGTTCCATTCCGGCTACCCCGACGCCCCCTACGACGGGATAGACAACAATGCCTACACCAACGTCATGGCGGTGTGGGTGATTCTTCGTGCCCTCGAGGCGCTCGACGCCGTTCCCGCCGCGAACCGTTCGTATCTCGTCGACACCCTCCACCTGGACGCACCGGAGATGGCCCGGTGGGCGGACGTCAGCCGCCGCATGTTCGTCCCCTTCCACGACCAGGTGATCAGCCAGTTCGAGGGCTACGGGGACTTGACCGAACTCGACTGGGAGAGCTACCGGGAGCGATACGGCGACGTCCAGAGACTCGACCGCATCCTCGAGGCCGAAGGCGATGACGTCAACCGATATCGCGCGTCCAAACAGGCGGACGTGGTGATGCTGTTCTACCTCCTCTCCGCCGACGAACTGCGAGATCTCCTCGGGAGACTGGACTACCGACTCGAACCCGACGCCATCCCACGGACCATCGACTACTACCTCGCCCGCACCTCGCACGGCTCGACACTGAGCGCGGTCGTGCATTCATGGGTGCTCGCACGCGGTCACCGCGACCAGGCGATGCAGCACTTCGAGCGGGTGCTCGCATCCGACATCACCGACGTCCAGGGCGGGACGACGGCAGAGGGCATCCACCTGGCAGCGATGGCCGGCAGCATCGACCTGCTTCAACGGTGCTTCACCGGACTCGAGACCCGCGGCGATCGGCTGGTCCTCGGTCCACACTGGCCGGAAACGCTTGGCACGCTGGAGTTTCCGATCTCGTACCGCGGCCACCAGCTGTGGTTGACGGTCAGTGGGAGGCGGGTCGAGGTCAGCGCCGGAGCCGGGAACCAGCCGCCGATCGAGATCATGTGCCGTGACCAGGTCGTCGAACTGCGGCCGGGATGCACCGTCAGCCTGGGCTAGCCGTCGACGGCCCGATCAGTGCCAGCCGCCACCACGCCGCATCGGTCGGACCGGTGCGCTCTCCCGCCGCCGCGCCCGCGAGGACGTCGTCGCGGCGCAGGTCCGGCAGCACGCGATAGCGGATCGAGGCGCGATCGCTCACCAGGGCGAGAACCCACCACAGGGCGCGGACGTAGTCGTCCGCTGACCGGGCGCCGTCCCACTGATAGAACCCCCGGTACCGGCCCTCCTCGTCGGCCGTGAGCCAGAGCTTCGAGACGAATCCGGGAAAGCCTGCGAAGAGGGGTGTGTTGAGCAGACTTTCCGCCCGGAACAGGGCGTGTCCGCGGCCGCGGACACCGCGCAGTCGGAACATCACGACGAGGACCACGGGCTGCGCCGGCGGGTCACCGCTCGCGACGGTCTCCCGGTAGACGATGCCGGTGGTGCCGTCTGCGAAGGTCATCCTCCGGCCGGTGTGCCCGGTCGGTTGGTGGAGTCGGCGGTGCGCGAGCAGGCGCGCTGTCCGCGCAACGCAGCGGACCAGGCGCGGTGCCGCCACGTGGAGCGGCAGCGGTCGTGGTTCGGTGTCCGGGTCGAAGCCACGATCTGGCGTGATCGGCACGGGGTCTCCCGTCGTCATCGTTTCAGTTCCCGTCTCGGTGCGGGGCGACGTCCGGCCGCTGACGTCCAACCCCGTTCCTTCGGTCCGACCGGACGATCATCAGCGGACACTCTGCGGTATGCAGCAGCACGGTGCTTGTCGAGCCGATCAGCATGCCCGCGAATCCACCGCGGCCGTGGCTGCCGACCACCAGTAGCTCCGCGCCGGCCGCCCGACCCCGAAGTTCCTTGGCCGAATTGCCCTGGATCACGGTCCGCGTCACCGGCGTCCCCGGGTAGCGCCCCGACCAGCCGGCGAGGCTCTCGGCGAGAACCGCCTGTTCCGCCACTTCGACCTCGTCCCACGCGAGATCCAGCTGATCGTCGAGGGCCGTGGACATGGCGAACTGCGTCCACGTGTGGACCGCGACCAGGCCGGTCGCACGCACGGAGGCCTCCTCGAATGCCGCCGAGAGCGCTGGGCGGCTGTTCTCGGTGCCGTCCACGCCGACAAACACGTCGCCCGTGCCAGAGGTCTGCCCGGCATGTCCGCGGATGACGACGACGGGGCTGTGGGCGTGTGCCGCGAGCGCAACGGCGACCGATCCGGCGAGCGCAGCAGTGATCTGACCCAATCCGCGGCTACCGACGACGATCATCCGGGCATGCTTCGACGCCTCGAGCAGGGCCGGTCGCTCCGGTCCGTCGAGCACGTCGGTGACGACTTCCGTCTTGGACGTCTCGGTGTGCGTGCTGCGGGCGATCGCGGCTGCCTCGTCGAGATGGGCGTGGACCGCACGATCCCGGTCGGCGAAATAGCTCAGCGGCAGGCGGATTCCGCTCCCGCCCGGGGTGAGCGCGCCGAGAGCGGAGACAATGTGCAGCGCGCACCCGTGGAGCTGGGCTTCTCGAGCGGCCCAGCTGACAGCGGCGTACGAAGTGGCGGACCCGTCGACACCGACGATTACCGGGGCATTCCTCTCGACAGCGTCCACGGCGGGACCTCCACGACCTCGCAACGCCCCCATTGTCGCCCCGCCCGGTGGAGCCCGGTAGGGCAAAAAGTCCTCGAGCCCTCAGGCGATTTCCGGCACCGACGCGATCGACCACGATGGCGCCGCCGTGGTCCACCCGAGCATCGTTCGATCGGCCCGCAGCGGACGGCGAGCCGACGACCATGGTCTATTCCCGCGATGACCACCGACCCTTCACCGCCGGGTACCGAGCCGGGAGACTGGAGGTACCCGGCCGACAAGCGGTGCCTCGGCGATGCGAAGCACTCGTGAGTCGGGATCGACGACGAGAGCGCAGGTCCGAGGTGCGAGTGCGCGATGTGTTGACCCGCCCGGTGGTTACGGTCCGCCCCGACACCGGACTACGGGAGGCGGTCGCGCTGCTGACCGACCGGTGTGTGTCCAGCCTTCCCGTGGTGGACGACTTGGGCCATGTGGTGGGGATCCTGTCGGAGTCCGACTCGATGCGCGGAGAGCTCGCCGACCGCGGGGCACTCGTCAAGTCCGCAATGACGACGCCGGCGGCGGTCGTCGGCCCAGCGGTCGAGGTCGGTGTTGTCGCCGAACGCCTGCTCCGTGAGCATCTCAGGTCCATCCCGGTGGTGGAAGCCGGTCTACTCGTCGGGGTTGTGTCCAGGCGAGATCTGCTGCGGACGATGGTCCGGGACGACGACGTGATCGCCTCCAAGGTCCGCGCTCTCCTCGACGATTACGCCGGCAGCACCCGCCAGTGGTCCGTGGACGCCACGGACGGCCGCGTTGTCGTAGCCGGCCATTTCGCCGACGAGGCCGAGAAGCGAGTGGTGCAGGCACTCACGCGCACGGTCGGCGGTGTCACGCGGGTCGAGACAGAGGAGCCGCTCACTCCGTGACTCCCAGCTGAAGAACCAAGGCCGAACAGGAGACAGGCGATGAATGAGGTGCGATGGTCCGTGGAGGTCGTCGTCGACGAGCACCAGAACCGGACTCGAGCGGTCGCGATGCTCAACGCCGCCGACAAGCCCACGTTGACCGGAACTGGCCTCGCCAAACGGGATCCGAAGGACTGCGACGTGCCGGCGATCGGCGACGAGCTGGCCGTGGCCCGGGCGCTCGCAGACCTGGCGCATCAGCTGATCGAGGCAACGATCGAGGACATCGAGACCGCCACCCAACGACCGGCCCACCTCACCGGCTAGCGGACGGACTGTCGGAGGTACCGAGTTCACCGACAGTCCGAAGACCGCCGGCCAGGGACCGCACCAGGATCGAAACGTCCGGCACGGCCGCGCAATCCACGTTGATCCCGATGAAGCAACGGCCCGAGTACGACAACAATGTCGTGTTGAATGCCGCGCCGAGCGTGGGACTGAAGGCGTAGTACTCGCAGATCTTCGCGCCCGCGAGATACAGCGGAACCGTCGGACCAGGGACGTCCGAGGCGACGAAGTCGACATGCTTGAGCATGGTTCCCAGGATCGAAGCCGGGAGCAGATTGAGCACCGCCGCGATCGAGGACGAATGCCCGACGGCGGGCTCGTCGCGCCACGTGGCTACCGTTCTTCCCACGACGCGCACGAGTTCGCCGGGATCCGACTCGACCAGCGGCAGCGTGAATCGGGCGAGGGTGATCCGGTTTCCGCCCAACGGATCCGAGTCGACACGCAAGCTCATCGGAAGCGTCACGCTCAACTCGCAGGCTTCGGCGCCGTGGACGGCGTGGTAGCGCTTCAACCCGAGCAACACGGCCGCCAGAAACGCGTCGTTCATCGTGCAGTGGCACGCGCCGGCCGCCCGGCGGAGATCGTCGAGCGGGACGTCGACCACGGCGAATTGTCGGCGGGTGCTCCGCTCGACCATGATCGGCGACAACGTCTTGGTCACCGGCCTGGTGAATCGGGCTACGGAGCCGGTCACCGCCGCCACCCGGCGCGCCGTAGCGATCGGGGTCGTGAGGGCCCGCGACATCCCGACCGGGGCAGATGAGGCTCGACTGAGAAGTCGCATGCCGGTGTGGAGCGACCACAACCCGGTCCTCGACGGAGACCGCTGTCCCCCACCCTCCGCGGGCACCGCCTGCGGATCGGGTCCCCGGTCGGTACCCGAACGCGAAAAGTCGACGATCTCGTTTGCGATCTGCATTCCCCCCACCCCGTCCGTCAACGCGTGGTGGACCTTCATCACGAGGGCGGCCCTACCGTCGGGCAGCCCTTCGAGGACGGTGAACTCCCACAGTGGCCGGTCCTTGTCGAAAGCGGTCATCCCGGCCGTCCGGGCAAGGTCCAGGACAGCGCCGATTCCGCCAGGCGACGGCACGATCGCGCGCCTGAGGTGCCAGGACAGATCGAAGTCCGGGTCGACGACCCAGCGCGGTGGTGAGAGCCCGAACGACGAGCTCAGCACCTTGTTCCGAAAGTTCGGCACAACCGACGTGCCCCGCTCCATCATCCGGACGAACCCGCCCCAGTCCGGGGCCCGGTCGAGCAGTGCGACGGCCACGATCGTCGAACGCAACACCGGATCCCGCTCCATCCGCCACGACAACAGATCGGTCTGAGTCAGGTACGGGTCGTTCTGCTTGGTCACGTCGTCACGCTCCGGCTCACAAGTGCTCGCTCCTCCCAGCGTTGCCGCACTCGGCAACGTCGAACACGGCCGAAGGTCCCCGAGTCGAACGCCGGAAGCCCCGATCTGCGCGTAGCGGAGACCACGGTGACCAATGTCCCTCTCGCTCGGGCACATCGACCGTGGTGGCGGGCCAGCCGGGGTGCAATCCTCGGGCCGGAGGAGGTGACCGTATGTCTGCCCCCAACTCGCGCATCTCCCACTCCGACCGGCCGTGGGTGGTCATGCGGGCGTCCGACGTGATGAGCCGTCCCGTGCTGGCCGTGACCGACGCGGCCACCCTGCCCGAAGCCGTGCAGATCCTACTGAGCCACGGCTACACCACACTGCCCGTCGTCGACGACGACGGACGCCTGACCGGGGTTCTCACCGAGGACTCCCTCGCCGAGGCCTACCTGTCCGGTCTCCTGACGATCACCGCACCTGCCGAAACAACGACGTCCGATCCCACCCCGATTCCGTCGCAGTTCGTCGTCCCTCCGGTTTCCGTCGCGCAGGACACCTCGATCCCGTCGGTGATCGAGGTGATGCTGCGGACGCAACTGCGGGCAGTCCCCGTGGTGTCGGCCGGCCATCCGGTCGGGATGGTCTCGTGGCGCGACGTGTTCGCGGCAATCGAAGGCCACCCCCGCTGAGACGCCGTCGACAGCCACCGGGTCCTTGCCGTGCCAGATCCTCGACACCGCAGCACCCGGTGACAAGCGCACCACAACCTAGGGAAGAAGGACTCTGTCCACGCACGCCCGTCGAGCGCACGATTGCCACAGACTCCCTGACGCGATCGGGATGCGGCAGCGTCAGGGCGACGAACACTGGTCGACAACGAGATTCGGGTGCAGCTCATGGACATGTACTGGAGCGATCACAATGCGAGCGGCTGGATGTACGCGTTCATGGCTGCGTGGCTGCTGGTGTTCCTCGCACTGCTGATCGTGGCGGTCGTGGTGCTGATCCGGTCCCTCAATCACAGCCACCACCAGAACGAACCACCGTCGCCCCACCACTCCGCGCAGCAAATACTCGCCGAGCGATTCGCCAAGGGAGAGATCGACGACGACGAGTACCGCATGCGTTCGACCGCACTCCGCGGTCCGGACACGTGAGCGTTCAGCACCGCGACTGACGGTCCTCGCCGGCTCGGCGCGATCGGAGCACGATGACTTACGACCCGCACTCCGCAGCACCCGTCGTCGTCGGGGTCGACGGATCCGACAGCGCGATGCAGGCAACGAGGTGGGCGGTGACCGAAGCCGCCGCCCGCCACACAGGGCTCCGCCTCGTGTGTGTCGTCCCCGACTACGAGCGAACACGCAGTCACTCCGACCTCGACACGCGTCATGCGCAGCAAGCACTGTCGGTCGCCGCCGCCGTCGCACAGACGGGCAACCACCTCGAGGTTCAGACCATCGTGGCCGTCGGGCAGCCGAGCTCCGTCCTTCTCGCACAATCCGAGTCCGCCACGATGCTGGTGGTGGGTTCGACTGGCGTCGGGTTCTTTCCCCGGATGCTGCTCGGTTCCACCGCCGCGGCCCTGGCCGCGCAGGCGCAGTGCCCCATCGTGCTCATTCGTGACACCTGCCAGGAGCTACCGACGACGCGGCGTCCCCGACCCGTGGTCGTCGGTGTGAGCGGCACCCACCTCGACGACGCGCTCATCGGCGCGGGGATCCATGAGGCGCGGACGAGGGCCACGCACGTGTTGGCGGTCCGAGCGGAGTACGCCTTCCGCCCGGATCCGCACGCGCGTCGGGAAGCTGCCGCGGTGGACGAATTCGAGGAGGAGATCCGTGGGCGTTCGGAGCGCTGGCAGACAGCGCTTCCGGGAGTTCGCGTCGACGCCCTTCTGACTCAGGGAAGCCCGCAGGCGGTCCTGACCACCCTGAGTACGCACGCCCAGTTGGTGGTAGTCGGCAGCCGTGGCCGCGGCCAGGTCGAGGGCGCGGTGCTCGGCTCGACCAGCCAGTCCCTGATCTATCACGGACGCTGTTCGATACTCGTCTACCGCGAGTGCCCATGACCGTCCGCCTCCCGGACGACGGCACCCACGAACGGATGCCCGACAGCCGTCCACCCTCGCAAGCCTCGCCTACTCGGGCGTGTCCGTCGCGACCCCGACGTCGAGGTCCGCCAGATCGTTCACCACGACGTCGGCGCCGCTCTCACTCAGCTCCGCACCCACGCGATCGGCGGCGAGCCCGACCACGAGCCCGAAGCCACCAGCGCTGGCCGCGCGAACTCCGGCCACCGAATCTTCCACCACAACAGCACGATCCGGCTTCACCCCGAGTCGCCTGGCGGCCTCCAGAAAAGTTGCGGCATCCGGTTTCCCCGGCAATCCCGAACGCTCAGCGTCGATACCGTCGACGCGGACATCGAACTCGTCGATCAGTCCTGCCGCCTCGAGCACCCGCGCGGCGTTGCGGCTTGCACTGACGACCGCCGTCGGAACGCCCGCCGTCCGGAGCCGGCGGAGCACGTCGACCGTTCCGGCAAGGATGGGCACCCCTTCGGTAGTGAGGAGTCGGCGGAACAACGCATCCTTGCGAGCGCCGAGTCCACAGACACTGTCCGCTGACGCCGGATCCGATCGGGTCCCCGGCGGAAGGTCAATCCCCCGCGACCGCAGGAACGTGCTGACGCCATCCGACCGCTCGCGTCCGTCGACGCAACGGCGGTAGTCCTCGGGAGTGAACAATTGATCGGAGCCCCGGCCCTCGAGAAAGCTGTCGAACATGCATTTCCAGGCGGCTGCGTGGAGGCTGGCCGTATCGGTGACGACTCCGTCCAAGTCGAACAGCACCGCCGCAAACGGATGCCCACAGATCGTCGCCGTCGACCTCGCCTTGCCTACCTGGGGCATCCGTCGCCTCCGCGTCCGACCACACGGCGCCGTCCCCGGTACCGCCCGATCGGCACACCGGGGAACCGCTCCTTCCATCCTGCCACCCGCTCCGCCAGGACCGCCTCCTCGCCGGCCGCAATTGCGCGTGCGGAGTTTCGAGAGCCAGCATGATTCACTGCTCAGGGCGGCGCACGATCATCAGCGGGCTGGTAACCGAGTGCAGCAGCGCCCTGCTCGTGGACCCGAGCAGCAGGCTGGCGAAACCGCCGCGACCACGGCTTCCGACGACCACCAGTTGCGACTGTTTGGAGAATTCGATCAGAGCCTGCAGTCCGCGGTCCTGCACCACGACGCGGCGGACCGCGACGTCCGGGAAGTTCTCACCGAACCCCGCGAGGCACTCGGCCAGTGACGCCTCTTCGCGCGCACGAATGGACGTCCAGTCGAGAGACCGCTCGTTCGTGAGAAGGTTCGAGAGGTTCACATCCGACCATGCGTGTACCGCGATCAGTTCGACGCCGCGCAGCGACGCCTCGAGAAAGGCCTCAGCGATCGCCGGTTCGCTGTTCTCTGTGCCGTCCACCCCCACGACGACCGGGCCACCAGCGGCGCCTTCGGGGTCAGCGATCGCCCGGATGACGGCCACCGGGCACCCTGCGTGGGCGGCGACTGGCGTGCTGACCGACCCGAGCAGCCCGCCGGTGACTTCGCCGAGACCGCGAGACCCGACGACCACCATCCGGGCCCCTCGGGCGCGCTCGAGCAACACCCGGCTCGGCTGACCCGACACCAGTTCCGACTCGATCGACAACGGATTTCCCGACGCCGCCTCCCGAGCCAGGTCGGTTGCTCCCGACAGACGTCTCTTTCCTTCGACTTCTTGATCGTCGAAGTACGCCGGAGGCAGACCGATCGGTACTCCGTACGTACCCGCGACGAACAGGGTGGCGACCAGGTGAAGCGGGGCGCCCCGGCGGACTGCGTTCTCCGCCGCCCACCAGACCGCGTCGTTGGAAGACCTCGAGCCGTCGACTCCGACGACTATCGGGGGGTTGGCACTCATGTCGCTCTCCTCGCATTCGACGGGTGGGCATGCTTCTCTTCGACAACCGATTTCGGGTCCAACGTCATTGTTTTCGACCAGCTCGTTCCCGAGTAGAGACGAACGTCCCACCGGCACGGCCAGTGGTCATCGGACAGGAGGCCATCCGCGATGGCACCCACTGGACCTGCCGGGATGGCCCGGGAGGACAGGTGACCATCGGCACTATCGCCGGCAAGACCGCCGCACGAGACTGAAGTGTGCGATCCGAGCGAGGCCGACGCCGACCAGCTGTGAGGAGGCGGCATGGACACCACCGTTCCGGTCGCCAACGTGGTCCGGATCGCCGTCGACTTGGCCTGCCGGGCACCGTCGGTGCACAACACCCAGCCATGGCGCTGGCTCTACAACGACGGCCGGCTCGATCTGCACGGCGACCGGACTCGGCTGCTCGCCTCGGCCGATCCCTCGGGGCGTCAGCTCTTCATCAGCTGTGGTGCGGCGCTGCACCACCTGCAGGTGGCACTTCTGCCCCTTCGCTGGCGCGCAGCCGTCGAACTCCTGCCCGAGCCAACCCTGCCCCATCTGGTGGCCTCGGTGCGATTCCGGCGGGATGCCGTGCCTCGTTCACACGATTTCGACTTGCTGACGGCCATCAGGCACCGGCGGACCGACCCCAGGCCCTTCGCCCCCGCGGTCGGAACCCCGGACTTGTTCGACGTCCTGCGAGGGGCCGCAGGACGCTACTCGGCGACCGCCACCGTCCTGCCGCCCGAGGTTCGTCCCGAACCGGCCGCGGCGTCGGGGACGAGTTCGTCGAGCCGCCACTCCGAATCGCCGTACCAAGCCGAACTCAATTGGTGGGCAGGTCAATCATTTCCGTTCGAGGGGATACCGCCGGACGCCCTCGCCACCGGATCCGACGACACCCTGGTGTCGGCGGGACGGGTGCTCCCGATCCGTGCCCAGGCCGGTGCGGAACCGAGTCGAGGCGTCGACGAATCCACCGTCATGATGCTGAGTACCGCAACCGACCGCCCCACCGACTGGGCGTGCTGCGGCGAGGCATTGTCAGCGGTCCTACTCGAGGCGACCGCGCTCGGAAACTCCACCTGCCCGTTGACCCACCTCACCGAGATCGAGGGCAGCCGCGAGATGATCCGCGAGCTCGCTCCCGACGTCGGCTACCCACAGGTCCTCGTCCGACTCGGGACGGTACCCGGACCTGTCCGGCTGAGCGAAACACCACGTCGCCCGAGTTCGGAGGTGCTGTCACTCGGGTGACGAGGACACACCGACCGATCTCGAACTGCATCTCCCGTCTCGACGCCGTGTGTCCGGGAGACTCCGCCTCCGCGATCACCTTCGGCATGGTCGAGATCTCGACCATGCACTCGACTCCGGCTGCTCCGAGTACCCGCGTCCGGTGGGCTCGTTCTCTGCGCCGCCACAGCTGAATCTGACGTACGGTGGGACTGGCTGCAGTCACGGGCACGGAGGTTGCCGCATGATCAAGGTCTTTCTGGTGGACGACCACGAAGTGGTGCGCCGAGGCTTGGTCGACCTGCTCGAGTCCGACCCCGAACTCCAGATAGTCGGTGAGGCCGGAACCTGCTCGCACGCGCTCGCCCGCATTCCGGCCCTGCGACCTGACGTCGCGGTCCTCGATGTTCGTCTGCCGGACGGCAATGGGATCGAGCTCTGTCGCGAACTCATGTCCCGTCTACCCACACTCCACTGCCTGATCCTGACCTCCTTCACCGACGAGGAGGCCATCCTCGACGCGATCCTCGCGGGTGCAAGTGGATATGTCGTCAAAGACATCAAGGGGTTCGAGTTGACCAGGGCAGTGCACGAGGTCGGAACAGGCAAGTCCATGCTCGACAGTCAGGCCGCCGCCGCACTGATGGCGAGGTTGCGAGCAGGTGAACGTCCTGACTCGGGACCCTTCTCCGAGCTCTCGGACCAGGAACGGACGCTGCTCGAGCTTCTCGGCGAGGGGCTCACCAACAGGCAGATCGCAGCACGAATGTACTTGGCCGAGAAGACCGTCAAGAACTACGTCTCGCGCCTGCTCACCAAGCTCGGCGTAGAACGCCGCACTCAGGCGGCCGTCCTTGCCACGAAGATGGAGCCCCGAGCACATTGACCGGGCGGATACCGAGACAGTGACCGACGGTAGGAGACTCCACCATGGTCGGCCGCGATTCTGATGCCGAGGGGCAGGACTCCGCCGAGATTCGGGAATCACCGTCCCAGCTCAGGTTGCGGGAACCGCTCGTCGGCCTGCAGGACCGAATCCACGAGATCATCCATTCGCGCGATCAGGTCGACGCGCTGCTCGGTGCAGTTCTGGCCGTGGCCTCCGGCCTCGATCTCGACCGCACGCTACGCACCATCGTGCACGCCGCCATCAGCCTGGTCGACGCACGATACGGTGCGCTCGGAGTCCGTGGGCCCCGCGACGAACTGACCGCGTTCGTCTACGAGGGCATCGACGAGAAGACGCGCAAGCAGATAGGTGCGCTGCCCCGCGGCCGCGGAGTGCTCGGTGTCCTCATCGCCGAACCGAAGCCGATACGCCTGGACGACCTGTCGACCCATCCGGAATCGGTCGGGTTCCCCGAAGGTCATCCACCGATGCGAACCTTCCTCGGCGTGCCCGTCCAGATCCACGACGAGGTGTTCGGCAACCTGTACCTCACCGAGAAGGCCGACGGGCAGCAGTTCAGTGCCGACGACGAAGTCGTCGTCGAGGCGCTCGCGGCGGCGGCGGGTGTCGCCATCGAGAATGCCCGCCTCTACGAGCGGTCTCGGAACAAGCAGGCCTGGGACGAGGCGACCCGCCAGATCGCCGTGGCCCTCCTCGCCGGCGGTGAGCCGACCGACGTTCTCCAGCTGGTCGCGAGCAAGATCCTGGAACTGACGGATTCGGACTGCACCTTCCTGGCCGTGCCCGACGACCCGGACGCCGAGCAGGACTCACTGACGGAGTTGGTGGTGAGTGTGGCCGCCGGATCAGCACCGCCCACCATCATCGGCCACCGGATTCCACTCCAGGGATCGACCTCGGGCGAGGCCTTCCGCAACCGAAAGCCAGTTCACGTCGATCGACTGACCTTCGACCCCGGCCTCCGTGAGGCAGACCTGACGGGCGCGGCACTCGCGCTGCCGTTGCGGGCAGCACACACGGTGTCCGGTGTGCTGGTGTGCCTTCGCAACGCCGGCCGCGAACCGTTCAGCAGCGAGCAGCAGTCGCTGGTGTCTGCGTTTGCCGACCACGCCGCAGTGGCGCTCCGGCTCGCGAACACGCAACGGCAGATGCGCGAACTCGACGTACTCGCCGATCGCGATCGAATCGCACGTGACCTGCACGACCACGTCATTCAGCGCCTGTTCGCCGTGGGACTGTCAGTTCAGGGGAGCCTGCAGCGCGCGAGGTCTCCGGAGGTTCAGCAACGACTTTCCGACACGGTGGACGACCTCCAGGAGATCGTGCAGGACATCCGAACCGCAATATTCGACCTCCACGGCGGACAGGAGGGGACCACACGGCTGCGACGGCGACTGCACCAGGTGACCGCGGACGTCACGGCCGACTCCGGTCTCCGGACCACGTTGCACACGTCGGGTCCACTCTCCGTAGTCCCGCCGTGGATCGCGGATCATGCCGAAGCCGTGCTCCGCGAGGCGCTGTGCAACGTCGTCAGGCACGCCGACGCGACGACCGTGACCATCTCGGTCGCCGTCGACGACAATCTGACGATCGAGGTCTGCGACAACGGTCGGGGCGTACCGCCGGACGCACGCCGCCGGGGCCTCGCCAACCTCGAGGCCCGGGCCATCGCCGCCGACGGGACGATCACCGTCGACAGCACGCCCCTCGAGGGGACCACGCTCCGCTGGTCCGTCCCGATGCCTCGAACGGGGTCACGCCCCAACAGTTGACCCCTGTGTCGGCGACGGTTCTGGCCCGTTTCGGCCGGTGCGCCACTGGGAACATCTCGCAGGACCGATGCAGCGGTCCACTCGGGCGACGCGACGCCGAGGGAGGGCAACAGTGCCGAGGATGGGATCGGACCCCCACCTGAAGGACCAGGCGCGCTCCGCGGATCTCCGCAGGCAAGGCGACTACGCAATCACTAGGTCCAACCGGGGCGCTCCGACCGGAAAGCAGGCGGTCTCGCAGCCCGCTGGAAGTTTCGCCGGGCCCCGACACGGGTACGCCCTCGTCATGAGTATTCGAAGCGCACTGGGACGCGCCGAGTCGGTTGCAGCGCTCGATCCGGTCGGCGATGCGCTGCGCGACCGCATCCAGCGTGGAGTCGACGACCGTCCGATCGCAGGCATCCTGCGTGGCGCCTGGCTGGGACATCCCGTGCATCCGATGACGGTCACCGCCCCGCTCGGCGCATGGACGAGCTCCCTGGTGCTGGACATCGTTTTTCGCGATCACGTCGCGGCCCGCCGGATGATCGGGTTCGGCCTGGTCACGGTGCCGCCCGCGCTGGCGACCGGTTGGGCGGACTGGTCCCTGCGCGACGCGGCTCAACGGCGGGCCGGGTTGATTCATGCAGCCGGAAACACCGTCGCGGCGCTGCTGATGCTCGCGTCCTACCGGCGACGCAAGGCATCACCCGGATTCCGTGCCGGCCTGCTGAGCGTGCTCGGACTCGGCGCGGCAGGGGCCGCTGGCGCGCTCGGCGGTCACATCGCGTTCGCCGGAAATGCGCCCGAACCCGCCCTTCCTCTCGAGGTCCGGGACGACTGACGACGAGTGACCATGTCCGGCCGAGTTCGTGGCCACCGCACGGAGCCGGCGGTCGACGAGACACGCTCGATCCCCGTCGGCCATCCCGAGCTCGACGCGGAGTGGCATCGGCGCGAGCGGAACGAGACCGAGACCGAACGCCTCGACCGCAACTGGACGAGCATCTTGCAGGAACTGCGGGTTGCCCAGACCGGCGTCAACTCCTCACCGGATTCCTGCTGATCCTGCCGTTCCAGCCACGCTTCGATGAACTGTCGTCGGTCGAACGCGGCGCGTACCTGGCGACCGTCATGTGCTCGGCTGCTCATCGCGCCGGTCGGGATGCATCGAATCCTGTTCCGGCAGCGCAAGCTGCGCACGATCGTGGCCACCGCGCACCGGTTCGCACTGACGGGCCTCGTGCTCCTCGGCCTTGCGATGACCGGCGTGGTGACGCTCATCGCCGCTGCAGTCGTGAACCCGAGCGTCGCGACCGTCGCCGGGGCGGTGACGGCGTTGATGTTCGCGTACTTCTGGCTGGTCCTCCCCTGGCAGATTCGCGGGCGATGATCGGGCCCGACGACGACTCGACCGCCGCGACGCAGTAGCCGCGACCGGTCTGCCGTCCGGCTATCGGTCGCCGCCCGGATGCGGCCCGCCGTCGTGTTCGTTTGTGCCGCTGGGAGTGTTCGAGTCGTGGTCCGGATCGACCTTGTCCGCGCGATCCCATTCCTGGTTCAGCTCTTCCCTCGCCGTGGAAGCGTCATTGCTCCGCTCGGCGGCCCGTTCCTGCAGTCGCTTCGCCTCGGCCGACTTCGCGTCCGCCTCCGCGGCCGCCACGCGCGCCTTGGCCGCCGTCTCGTCGGCCAGTGCTTCACGCTGCCCGACCTTGAACGACTGCTCCGTCGCCTTGTCACGAATGGTCGTCGCCTCGTCGCGTCGTTGTTGGGTGCGCCGGCGTGCCAGCACCCAGACGGGTGCGACAGCCACGACAACGACGACGACAGCAACAACGATCCAGATGATCGTGGTGGTGGTGTCCATTTCGGCTCCTGTTCAAGTCGTCACAACTGTTCCTCCTGGGACAGATGTGCATTGTCCTCGAGGGTTCGTTTCGCCAGCAGCAGCACGAGCTGCCTCGGGTCCCGGTATCGCCGCAGCGCGTCGCGCTGCCAGATCGCGCCGTTGCCGTGCTCGAGCTGACGGTCCAGCATGGTCCGAACCCAGTGGTAGTCGCCGAGTTCGTATAGGGAATCACGGCAGTGGCCGACGAGCATGTCCAGCAGGCTGGCGGCGGAGACGGAGCGCGCGCTGCGTGGGTCGATTCCCTGGCCGCGCAATCCGTCTCGGGCCGCGAGCCAGTTTGCCGCCTGCAGAATCTCGAACCGTGCAACCGGGGGCCCGTTGCCGCCTGCAATCGACCGCAGTGCGGTCATAACCAGGGCCCGAATCAGCGTGGCCAGCAGGACGGCCTCGTCGACCGTCTGCTGTACGTCGCACACCCTGACCTCGACGGTGGGAAGGTGACACGACGGTCGAACGTCCCAATAGACCATTCGCTCGTCGAGGACCAGGCCCGAGTCGACCATCGTCGCCACCACCGATTCGTAACGCCCGCAACGCTCGGGCGTCTGTGCACACCGCCGAATTGGTCTCGACCTGACACTGGGAAAGTTCCAACTGGAGATCGGCGCCGAGATTCGCGGCGGTCGACGCGACAGCGACGTTCCGCATGCACGGCTCGCCGCTCTCCGGATCGACGAGCAGGAACTCCTCCTCGACCCCCACCGACGGAACCGTGGACGCCGTGCCCCCTCCTGCCGACTGCCGGAGCCGTCGGCCCGTTTCAGGCCCATGCCGGGGGGATGCCCGCATCCCGCGGTTCGAAACGTGTCCATGCGACGAAATCCTCCCGGCGGCGTTGTTTCCCGACAGCCACGACGGGGTACCACGGGTCCACGCAACACAACTCACCGACGCTGCAACCGCGCAGCTCGAACCGCGAAGGAGCAGACCATGGGAGCCGTCGACAAGGCCAAGAACAAGGCCGAAGAGCTGGCAGGATCGGCCAAGGAGAAGATCGGCAAGGCAACCGGCGACACCGACACCGAGGCCGAGGGACAGAAGGACCGTGCCAAGGGAAACCTCAAGCAGGCGGGCGAGAAGGTCAAGGACGTATTCAAGGACTGACCACTCCGATGCGAGACTCGGAGGCCGGGTCGTCGCCCCGTGACGACGACGCCGCGGAAGGCCACCGCGACTACGTCGGACAGCCGCATTCGGACACGGAGGGCGACAACATCGTCGCGGCCGAACGGGGCGCGGCCCGGATCAGCTCGCCCACACATCCGTTGGGTACGGCAGGCGCACCGTTCGACCGCCGCTCACCGTTCATGATCGGCATGGCCGCTGCCGCGGGAGTGGCGGTCACCTATGGCCTCATCGAAGTGCTGATCGCCGCGCGAGGCGTTCTCGTGCTCATCGCGATCGCCGCGTTTCTGGCGATTGGACTGGAACCGGCGGTCTCTTGGCTTGTGCGACATGGGTTTCCCCGATGGGCTGCCGTGACCGTGGTGTTCGTCGTGGCCTTCGGAATGCTCGCCGCATTCCTGGCTGCCGCTATCCCCCCGGTTGTGGATCAGGGCACCAACCTGGTCCACAACGCACCCGACTACCTCCATCACCTTCGGCAGCGCTATCCGGCTGTCGATGAACTCGACAGCCGACTTCACCTGCAGGACCAACTCCAGCAGGCGGTCGGCGGCGGTTCCGTCCCCGGTGTGGTCGGTGGGATCGTCGGCGCCGGGAAGATCGTGCTCGGCGCGGTGACCGGGACGGTGGTTGTCGTCGTTCTCACCGCGTACCTGCTCGCGGACTTCGCCCGGCTCCGCTCGTCGTTGTACCGACTGGCACCGAGCTCACGACGGCCGCGCACGATCCTCATCGGCGACGAGATCTTCGCCAAGGTCGGCGGATACGTCCTGGGCAACCTCCTGATCTCGCTGATCACGGCCGTACTCACATTCGGGTGGCTGATCGGCTTCGGAGTTCCCTATCCGCTGCTGCTGGCGGTGCTGGTCGCCGTGCTGGACCTGATCCCGATCGTCGGGTCGACCCTCGCCGGCGTCGTCGTCGCGCTCGTCGCCCTGACCGTGTCGCTGCCGGTGTCACTCGCGACGGTCGCCTTCTTCATCGCCCTGCGACTGTTCGAGGACTACCTCCTCGTGCCGAGGATCATCGGCAGGACGGTCAAGGTGCCGCCCCTGGTGACGGTGGTCGCGGTCCTGATCGGCGGCGCGCTGCTCGGTATCGTCGGTGCGCTGCTCGCAATCCCTGTCGCCGCGGCCGTGCTGCTGCTCGCGCGCGAGACCGTGTTGCCGCAACTGGACCGCAACTAGTTCGCCGCCGTGGGCCGGTCGCGGTCCCCGGTCAACTCCTCGCGCAGGTCCCTCAGCGTCCTGGACAGGATGCGCGACACGTGCATCTGCGAAATCCCGAGCCGATCGGCTATCTGAGTCTGCGTCAGCGACCCGTAGAACCGCAGGGCCAGAATCGTGCGCTCGCGTTCGGGGAGTCGTGCGAGGGCCGGGGCGACCGCCGTGAACTCCTCGACCATCTCCAGCGAGTCGTCCTCGGCTCCGAGCGTTTCCACCAGCGGAACGTCGAGTCCCCGGCCGGCGACCGGCGCGTCGATGGACGTCGTCCGGTAGGCGCTGCCCGCGATCAGGCCCTCGGACACCTCGGCGACGCCGATGCCCAGCTCGGCCGCGATCTCCCCCGCCGTCGGTGCGCGACCGTACCGCTGTGACAGCGCCGGAACCGCCTTCGTGATCCGCAGGTGCAGTTCCTTCATCCGGCGGGGCACGCGCATCGCCCATCCGGTGTCGCGGAAATGCCTACGGACCTCACCCATGATCGTCGGCACCGCGAACGACACGAAGTCCGATCCGCGGCCGACGTCGAACCGGTCCACCGCGTTCACCAGTCCGAGCCTCGCGACCTGCACCAGGTCGTCGTAGGGTTCGCCCCTGCCGCTGAACCGCCTGGCGATGTGCTCGGCGAGAGGCAGGCATCGCGCGATGATCTCCTCGCGCACGGACTCGCCATCGCCGGCACCGAGATCGGCAGCACGCTCGAACAGAACGGCGACGTCGGCGTAGTCGTCGGTCACTGACCTCGTGGGCCGTTCGCGTTCGGCTCGACCGAGCTGCACTACTCGCCGCCCTTGGCCTTCGAGAGCTCGACGGTGGTGTGGTAACCGGGGCCCGATGTGGCCAGTGCCTCCCGGGTGACCGCGATCGAATCGGTCAGGGTACGAAGGACGTGCCAGCCGAAGCCCTGCCGGTCGGGTGTGTCGGCCGTGCGCGTGTTCGTCGAGACGGCAACGTTCAGGACCCCGTCCGTCAGCTGAAAGCGACACACCAGCTCTGCTCCGGCGACCGCGTCGGCGATCAGATCCGAGCAGATCTGATCGACCGCGAGCGTGACGTCGGAGATCTCGTCGAGGTTGAACTCGCTGAGCAGCGTGATCGTCTCGGCCATCGCGCGCAGCACCGGGAGCTGCGCCAGCTCGGCTGCGACGCGCACTTCGACGGGGGCGCCCAGTTCCGCAGCGCGCGGCCCCGACCCGAGGGGTTCCGACATCGGCACTCCCTTCACCTGATCGAATGCAGCCGTGGGGCGCCCCTCAACTACCCAGACCGCAGCAGCTCCAGTCCCCGTTCGTCTGATCAGTAGTAGTGCCTACGTCCGCCCACCGCACGCCCGGACGCGCCGAGCAGCATCAGGATCAGCCCGATCACGAGCAAGACGATGCCGACGGTCCACAGGATCGGGATCCCGAACACGAACCCGATGATCAACAAGATGACTCCGAGAATGATCATGGCGGACTCCTATCGGTTACGCGGTTCACCTCGAGTCGAGATACCCCGTCCGGCGTCGCGGCAAACGCACCGCGTCGCGGGCTCTCGCCGAATCAGGGATGGGCGTTCAGTCCGTGCCCACCGCATCCCCGGTCGAGGGCGCCACCGCCGACCGGATCGACGAGTGGTACCGGAAGAGATCGCGAATGCCGGTGACCCGCAAGACATGTTCTACCGCTGGTGGTCCGGAGACGAGCGTCAGGTCGAGGCGCGAACGAAGGGCCTGTCGCTTCGCCTCTCCCAGCTGGGCCGCCGCCGCGATGCTGACGAAATCCGCCGCGGACAGGTCGATCACCACCCTGTGATAGCAGGTCGACAAGGCGAGGTCGAGTACCTGCCGGAACTGCCCGATGCTCGTCGCGTCGAGATCGCCGCCGACGCTGACGATCGCGGTGTGACAGCAGCCGTCGCGATCGGGCGGGCGAAAGAACGGACGGTCGGGATGCGGAGCCGGTCTGCGTTCGAGAGTGGTGGCAGCAATCATCGCGAACCTCCAGGAAATAGATGAGGTTTCCATGCGCGCGCTGCGTGCGACGACGTGGGAAAGGAGTCCACATGTGCACGATTGCCCGTCGGGCCGACTAGGTCATGGCTCGCGCGAACAGGTCCGGCTGTGCTCTCAACCACTTACCGTTCTAGCACGCCCAGACCGGTCTGTACACCAGGCACTCGATGAGTACCCTGGAACCTGTGACTGGGCTGCTCGACACCCCGCGAACCGGGCCGGGTGGTGCACGAGAACGCATCCTCGACACGGCTTACCGCCTGTTTTCCAGCCGGGGGATCCGGGATGTCGGTATCAACGAGATCATCGCAACGTCCGGCGTGGCGAAAGCGACGCTGTATCAGCATTTCCGCACCAAGAACGAGCTGGTCCTGGCATTCCTCGAACGCCGCGAGGCGAGGTGGACGTTCGCCCTCGTGGATGCGCAGTCCCGCGCCCGCGGAGAGACCCCGGAGCAGCAACTCCTCGCGATCTTCGACGTCTTCGACGACCTGTTCAGCGACAGCGCCCACTTCGATGGCTGCTCGTTCATCAACGTACTGCTCGAGATGGGCCCCGAGAGCGTCCCCGGCCGGGCCTGCATCACTCACCTCGAAACGATCCGCGGTGTCCTACGCAAACGTGCTCAACGCGCGGGCCTCGACGACCCGGAGGGGTTTGCCCGCTCGTGGCACATCCTCATGAAGGGATCGATCATTGCTGCGGTCGAGGGCGACGCGGACGCCGCGCGGCGCGCCCAGGGAATGGCGCGCACGCTGCTCGAACAGCATCGAGGTGGCCGCGACGAGATCCCGCCGGGTCCGTAACGTCCCTCACCCACGCCGGCCCCCGGCCCGGAGCCCGATCCGATACCCCCGGCGCCTCAACCGCCGCATCCGGGCCCTCCGGTTCGGGAATGACGCTGTGAAGATCGTTGGGGACACCCCTCGGTCCAGGCGGGTCTTCGAAGCATCGTCCGCCCCTTCGCGATCGGGCGGCGCCGTTGCTCCCTCCCGGTCGAGAATTCTCGACGCACTCATCCGTGTGCCGGGCGTCTACCGCCGGCAGCAGGATACTTGGCTGCCCACGTCCGTGCTGTCCGAAATCGACTCCCGGACGGGTCCACCGTGCTTGACTTCTGCACTGGGACAGGGGTACTCGCCAATTCCCCGTCCGTGCCCTGCCCGACCACGGTGGGCAGCGACTCGGCGCGACAGAGCAGGAGGTGGCCGCACGTGCGCGTGTCCCGTTCGGGCCGGTGTTACGCAGTCGCGCACGCTGATTGGCGGTCGCGCCCACACCAGACCCTCGAAGAACTGGTCGTCGTCATTGGCGACGGGTCACGGTGACGCGCTGTCGCGAAAGCTCGGTCGCCGGGCGTCATCCGGCCGCGCCAGCACAAATGTGGTGACCGGCCGGTAGCGACATTCGTGTCCCGTCAATGGCGCCGAAACCAGCCGATCGGCGTTAACCTGAATCGTGCCCGGGGGTCACCAGAAGGGACGACATGGTCGATCTGGACAAACACCACCGCGACGAGGAATTCAGGCGCCTGGTGGAGGCCCACGACTATCTGGGCCTGATGGCCTACGAGCAGTCACCTCGGGTGTCGAGCGAGAAGCAGGTGATCGGAGACGATCCCCCACGTCAGGAGACCACGAACCCCGGCCCCGCCAGATTTCCCGGGCCGATGGTTCTCCTCAGAGTCCCGTACGAGGCAATGCAGTTCCCGCTCCAGCTCATCGAGGACTTCGGGGTCTCCCACCTGAATCAGGCTGCGACGCTCCGCTTGGCCTTCGAACGACTCCTCGTCGACCTCGACTCCACGGCGGGCCGCCTGCTCGACGACAACGCCGCAACGGCACGCGCGTCCGCTCTTCGCCAACGAAGCGCGGCCGCCCGAATCGGTGTGGCGCTGGCCCGGCGCCGCTCTCGGCAACAGCAGGAGGCCGAGGCAGCGGTGGACGCCGAAATGTGGCGAGGACACCGAGAACGTTTCCGTCGTCGACACCAGCAATACGCTGCCGCCGCAGCCACCGGGGATTCACCTCCACCCGCCCGACACTGACCCGCAGGGGCGTTTACCACTCGACCTGCCCGGGTAGTCGGCAGCCGAATCCGGGAGGCGTCATGAGGATCGTCACGCTGATCGTGCTGGTCTGGCTGATCGTCGGCGCGATAGCCGCGGGCCAGCGCGGCTACTACAGCAGCAACTCCGCCACGAGCTGTGCGAACGCGGGGACCATCGCACTCACCGTCGTCGCGGGTCCGCTGAACTACTTCGGTGTCAACCCGAAGATCGCGGACTGCACGGTGCCGCAGCCGACTAAGTGAGGCATCCGGACTGCCCCGGTCAGCTTCGGCGGCGCGCTCGCCGGGCGCGAGGTTCGGTGACAGAATTGGTGGGTGACGACGGCTGACGACGGCTATCGCGAGGTGCTGATATCGGGCCGACTCACTCGGGTCGGCAGCTTCCGCTTCCTCTTCGAGGGGCAGCGCTGGGAGTGGTCGGATGCGGTCGCGCGTATGCACGGCTACGGACCCGGACAGATCACCCCCACGACCGAACTACTGCTCGCGCACAAGCACCCCGATGACCGGGACGGCGTCGCCGCCCTTCTGGAGCGCGTGCTGCGCGACGGCGAGCCCTTCAGCAGCCGACACCGGATCATCGACACCTCGGGCCGGGTCCACCACGTCGTGGTCGTGGGCGATCGCATAATGGCCGACGGCCATGCGATCGGCACGGCCGGTTTCTACGTCGACGTCACCGACTCCGTCGATGCCGACACCGACCGCACGATCGCCGAGTCGCTGCCCGAACTCATCGAGTCCCGCGCCGACATCGAGCAAGCCAAGGGCGCCCTGATGGTGGTCTACGGGGTCAGCGCGGACCGCGCCTTCGACGTGTTGACCTGGTGCTCACAACAGGCCAACGTCAAACTCCGCGTGATCGCGGAGAAGATCGTCGCGACCCTGCCGACCGCCATCGATCTGCCTGGCGGACTCCGAGATCGGTTCGACCACATCCTGCTCACCGCCGGCCGGTAGGGCTGCGGACGCTCCGTCTGCGACGGCTGTGAACCCGCCCTGCGCGGACGTCGCAACGGGCGCCGGAACCACCGAACCGAGCCGGGTCCGTTGAAGCGCAGATCCGTTGGGTCACATGCGTTGTTCGCGACCGAGGGTGAGCATCCACTCGCGGAGCCGGGCGTCTCGTCTGCGATTGTCGACAATCGGACTCACTGACGGCATCCATTGCCGGTAGTGGGTCCGGCGTCAGGATTCGCTGGGTCGCCCGGACCGTCCGGCGCAGGGGGCGTGGTGTACCAGCGGAGGACGTCGCCGGTGCTCGCCCGACTGGCGTTGACGACGGCGGCTGCGAATTGCTCGTCCTGGCCGGTCACGGCGACGAACCGGGTGGGCGCGCCCCCGATCACGATGACGGCGTAGGTACCGGTCGCGGCGACGGATGTGGTCTCGGCCAGCACGAGATACGAGGTCTGGGTCAACGGTTCGAAGAAGTAGCTGCGCTGAGTGTTGTCCAGTAGCCGCGCCTGCCCTGACGGATCGTCGATTGCCAGGCGGGGCTGCCCAGTGGCGTCGAGGCCGGTTTCAGGGGCCAGGTCGGGAATGAGCAGCTCGGCGTGGAACTGCTGGCCCGCCACGAGTTGAATCCGCACCGCGCGAGTCTCGCCGGTGTGGCCGGTACGGCCGTAGAAGGCGAACGAGGTGGTGCCGGAGAGCACCATCGGGCTGGCGGCGAGGGCATCCGCGTTGTCACACGGGGTGAGCATGACCGGGATGTGGGCACCGGCCGGGTAGCTCGCTGCGAGCACAGCGCAGACCGTGGCGGCAACGAGCAGCAGGGTCCGGCGCGGCCATCGGCGGTGCGCGCGGGGCGGCAGGCACGGCAGCGTCGCACCCGCGAGGGTGAGCGAGGCAGACGCGATCAGTCCGCCGAGAAGTCCGATGAGCACGTTGACGTGCATGATTGGCATTCGGAGCCGGGCCCGCTCCGGATTGGTCGCCCAGGAGGCATGGACGGGCCCGGGGCGGGGCACAGGTTCCGCATGAAGTTCCGATCGGACCCATCCACGCCGGAATCGGCGCCGAACCCACCGTTGAGAGCTGATCGCAACGGCGGTTTCGGCCGTCCGAGAAGGAGTGACCGATGATGAAGAGCATTCAGCACAAGGCAGTCGCGGCGGCCGGCATGGCCGCGGTCGCGGTGCTGGGCCTGGCGGCGTGTTCAGGTGACGACTCGGCCCCCTCGATGTCCTCACCTGCTGTGTCTCAGGACACGCCATCGGCGATGTCGGCCAAGACCGGTCAGATGGACCCGGCTGCCGATCTCGTGGGACCCGGATGCAAGGACTACGCAGCCAGGGTGCCGACCGGGCCCGGCTCGGTGACCGGGATGGCTCAGGACCCCGTTGCGGTTGCGGCGGCGAACAATCCGTTGCTGACCACGCTGGTGTCCGCGGTTTCGGGCAAGCTCAACCCGAACGTCAACCTGGTCGACACCCTCGACGGCGGTGAGTTCACGGTGTTCGCACCGGTGGATTCGGCGTTCGTCAAGATCGATCCCGCGACGATCGACTCGCTCAGGACCGATTCGGCGACGCTGACGAAGATCCTCACCTACCACGTGGTGCCCGGCCAGATCGGCCCGAACAGCATCGACGGACAGCACAAGACGGTCGAGGGCGGCACCGTCACCGTCACCGGGTCCGGAGACAGTCTCGACGTCAACGGCGCCGCCGTGATCTGCGGCGGGGTCCACACCGCCAACGCGACCGTGTATCTCGTCGACTCGGTCCTGATGCCGGCGCAGTAGCTGATCCGGCAGGACTCACCCATCCGCACCGGCGCCCGCGACGAATACCGGATGTGAACCGGACAGGAGGACAGTCGATGCGGCGGGTCGCAGTAATCGGCAGCGGGATATCGGGATTGACGGCGGCGTGGGTCCTGGCCCACTCCGCCGAGGTCACGCTCTACGAGGCCCAGCCACGTCTCGGCGGGCACGCGCACACGCATCGACTGCCCGTCGGCCGCGGCGACGACTCCGCGACCGTCGGCATCGACTCCGGGTTCATCGTGCACAACGACCGCACCTATCCGACGCTGCTGCGGTTGTTCGGCGAACTCGGGGTCGTCACCCAGGAGTCGGACATGTCGATGTCGGTGTGCTGCGACGGGTGCGGACTGCAGTACGCCGGCGCGAAGGGCCCGCGCGGACTGTTCGCCGACCCGGGTTCGCTGCGGCGCGGCCGGTACCTGCGAATGCTGACGGAAGTCACTCGGTTCCACCGGATCGCCCGCACCGAACTCGACACCGGTAGCGCCGGCGACACCCGACGCACGCTCGGGGAGTTCCTCGGCGCGGCCCACTTCTCCCAGTACTTCACCGCACACTTCATGGTGCCGTTGGTCGCCGCGGTGTGGTCGTGTCCCCCTGGCGCGGCACTGGACTTCCCGGTCCGGTACCTGCTGACGTTCCTCGATCACCACGGGATGCTGACGTTGTTCGGTTCGCCGATCTGGCGCACCGTCACCGGCGGTTCCGGCCGCTACGTGCAGGCCGTCGCAGACCGTCTGCACGCTGTGCGCGGTGGGGTGCCGGTGCGCGCCGTCCGCCGCGACACGGCCGGGGTGACCGTACGCGACGCCGTCGATCGGGTCGATTCCTTCGACGCGGCCGTCGTCGCCACTCACCCACACGAGGCGCTGGCGTTGCTCGCGTCCCCGACCCGCGTCGAGACGGAGGTGCTCGGGGCACTCACGTATTCGACAAATCACACGGTGCTGCACGGTGATCCATCGGTGCTGCCGAGCCGTCCGGGGACGCGGGCGTCGTGGAACTACCGGCTGCCGTCGTGCGACGCACGTCCGGACCGGGTGCTGGTCAGCTACGACCTGAACCGCTTACAGCGCCTCGACGCGCTGACCGACCGGCGGTTCGTGGTCACTCTCGGCGACGGTGCCCGGGTGGATCCGGCGGCGGTAATCGACACCATGGTCTACGAGCACCCGCAGTACACGCCGACGTTCCTGGCGGCGCAGCGGCGGCTGCCGGAGCTCGGGGACACCCGGCTGGCGTTCGCCGGCGCCTACCACGGCTGGGGTTTCCACGAGGACGGGGCGGTGTCCGGTCTGGTGGCGGCCGAACGTGTCGGTGGCCGCTGGGACGGCCCGGCGCCCGACGCTCGCCGCGTGGTGGCGGTGACCGGGTGAGTTCGCCGCGGATGGTGCGGACCCGGATCCGGCACGTGCGCCGGGCACCGGTCCGTCACGAGTTCGCCTACCGCAGCTACTGCTGGCTCGTCGACCTCGACGAACTGCCCGACCTGCCGAGGATGCTGCGGCCGTTCGCGCGCTTCCGTGCCGCCGACCACCTCGGTGATCCGCGGCGGACTCTTCGGGAGAACGTCGACGCCCACCTCACCGACCTGGGCATCGACCTCGACGGCGGCCGGATCCTGATGCTCGCGAACGCGCGCGTCCTCGGCCACGTGTTCAACCCGCTGACCCTGTACTGGTGCCACAGTCGGGCCGGCGACCTGCTGTGTGTGGTCGCGGAGGTGCACAACACCTACGGCGGCCGGCATCGCTACCTGGTGCTGCCCGACCGGGCCGGCGATGCGACCGTGACGAAGGCGCTCTACGTCTCCCCCTTCAACGAGGTCGCCGGCACGTACCGGCTGCACGTGCCCGAACCCGGCCGTCGGCTGGGGGTCGCGATTGCCTTGCGCGATCCCGCCGGAGACACCGTGTTCGCCGCGACCATGACCGGCCCGGTGCGGCCGGCCGACACGCGCACCGTGCTGTCTGCCCTGCTCACGATGCCGGTGGCACCGCTGCTCGTCTCCCTGCGTATCCGCTGGCAGGGGTTGCGTCTGTGGTCGCGCGGCCTGCCGATCGTTCCCCGACAGGAGGCACTCCGATGACCCTCGATCACGCCCACGCCCACGCCACCGCACGACCCCTCCCGGCTCGGTGGGAGGCGATCGCCCGTCTCCCCCGTGGACCGCGTGCGGTGGCCGGCGCCCCGCTCGTCGCGGCGATGTTCCGGGCCGCGGTGACCGATCTGCCGCTGCGGGTCGAGTACCCGGACGGGACGGCGCTCGGCGCCGCGCCCGGTGGTGGTCCGCTGATGCTGCTGCACCGTCCCGGCGACTTCGCCGCGCGGGTCGCCGCAGGCGGCCTGATCGGCTTCGGTGAGGCGTACATGGCCGGGGACTGGTCCGCACCCCACCTCGCCGCCGTCCTGACCGTCCTCGCCTCGCACATCGACACCCTGGTCCCGGCACCGCTGCAGCGGCTGCGGGCGCTGTGCCTGCCGCGGCAGCCGCGCGCCCAGCGCGGCACCCGGGCCGGCGCCCGTGCGAACGTCGCCCACCACTACGACCTGTCGAACGAGTTCTTCAGCCTGTTCCTCGACGAGACGATGACGTACTCGTCCGCGCTGTTCGACGGGCTCGACCCGGCGCCGTCCTGGACGGATCTGGCGGACGCGCAGCGTCGCAAGATCGACCGGCTTCTCGACGCCGCCGGTGTCGGCGCCGGCGCCCGTCTGCTCGAGATCGGTACCGGCTGGGGCGAACTGGCGATCCGGGCCGCGCAGCGCGGCGCCCGCGTGCACACGGTGACCCTGTCGCGGGAACAGCAACTGCTCGCCCGTGAACGGATCGCGGCGACCGGCCTGGCGGACCGGGTCACCGTCGCGCTGCAGGACTACCGGGACGTCACCGGCCGGTACGACGCAATAGTGTCGGTGGAGATGCTCGAGGCGGTCGGCTACCGCTACCTGCCCACCTATCTGCAGACCCTCGACCGGCTCCTCGCCGACGGCGGACGCGTTGCGCTGCAGGCGATCACCATGCCGCACGAGCGGATGCTCGCCACCCGCCGCACCTACACGTGGGTGCACAAGTACATCTTCCCGGGCGGATTCCTGCCGTCGGTGGAGCTACTCGAGCAGTTGACCGCCGCGCACACCGGGCTGCGGGTCACCGACAGGTACTCGTTCGGGCCGCATTACGCGCACACTCTGCGGTTGTGGCTGGGCCGGTTCACCGCACGCTCCGGCAGCGCCGACACGCTCGGATTCGACCCGATCTTCCGCCGCATGTGGCGGCTGTACCTCGGGTACTCGGAGGCCGGTTTCGCGTCCGGCTACCTCGACGTCCACCAGTTCGTCCTCGCACGGGAATCGTGCCGTGGCCGATGACTCCCGGGGCCCGGCGGCCCGCCCGGCGTTGTGCCACGATGCTCTCGTGGACATTCCGCGTCGCGCCGGCGGCGATGCGACGGTCCCCGCCGGCCCGGTCGCCCGACCGGGCAGGCACGCGGACCCGCCGACCGCCGAACTCGCCAGCCTGCTGGGCGCAGCCGCTGACGGGGACCGAGATGCGTTCGCCCGGTTCTACGACCGCACCTGCGCGCGGGTGTTCGGGCTCGCCTCCCGCGTCGTGTGCAACCCGACGCTGGCCGAGGAGGTCACCCAGGAGGTCTACCTACAGGTGTGGTCGTCGGCGGCCCGCCAGTACGACCCGGACCTGGCGAGTCCGATCGGCTGGCTGCTGACCCTGACGCACCGACGCAGCGTGGACCGGGTCCGGTCCGAGCAGTCCGCTGCCGATCGCGACAAGGCCTACGGTGCCGCCCATCTCGGCCGTGAACACGACGTCGTCGCCGAGCGGGTCGCGCAGCGGTTCGAGGAGCGGCAGGTGGTGGACTGCCTCGACACCCTGACCGCCACCCAACGGGAGGCGATCGGGCTGGCCTACTACAGCGGGCGTACCTACCGCGAGGTCGCCGATCACCTCGACGTCGCGCTGCCGACCGTCAAGTCCCGTATTCGCGACGGACTGATCCGACTGAAGAACTGTCTGGGGGTGAACACCGATGCCTGACAACCACACGGGCGACGAGCAGGAGCTGCTCGATCTCGCGTACCCGTATGCGCTCGCCGCGGTCTCGGAAGCGGAGCGCTCGGAGATCGCCGGCCGGCTCGACCGTGCATCCCCCGACACCGGCCGCCGTTTCGGCCGAATCGTCGCCGACGTGCAGGAAACGATGGCGCTCGTCGGTGACCAGGACGCACTGGCGCCTCCGCCCGAGCTGCGTGAACGCGTCCTGCTCGCCGTCGAAGCCCTCGATCAGCAGCCGAGCGACGAACTGGCCCGTCGCCGTGGTCAGCGTCGACGGCGCATACGGCGGGCCGTCCTGGCCGTTGCGGCCGGCGTCGTGATCGTTGTCGGAGCGGCCGTGGCGATCAGGCAGTTCGAACCGTCCCCGTCCACTCCGACGGTCGCTGAGGTGCTGGCAAGCCCCGACACCCGAACGACGACCACCGACGTCGCCGGCGGCACCGTCACTCTCAGTGTCTCCGAGCAGTCCAACGCGCTGGTGGTGTCGATGGCCGATGTGCCGACCCCACCGGAGGGCCACGTCTACCAGATGTGGTTCGTCCCCGAGTCGGGTGCGCCGCGCTCGGCCGGCACGATGAGCGCGACGACGATGCCCCCGCCCGGCGGCGAGGTGATCCCTGCGTTGGATTCGGCGACCGCCGTCACGGTGACCGTCGAACCGGGGACCGGCTCGACCCTGCCGACCGGCACCCCGGTGGTGACGATCCCGCTCACGTGAGCCTGGGACCCGGTGCCCGGAACCGGGCACGCCCCGCGAACCGCCGGCCGATTTCCCGCCGGCGCTCGCGCCGTCGACGCCGCGATCCTCGGCGGCGTCGGCTACGAGTGACCCATCCTCCGGCACGTCCGCTGCGAACCACTACCGACCATGTACCCCATTCGCCCAGGAGCGCCGCGCCGATGACGCCCGCCGCCGCACTCGACGGGATGCTCGACCGCACCATCGTCGCTGGTTACTCACGCTTCGGCTACGACATCCGCCGCCGCGGGTGGCCGGCAGGCGATCCCCGCCCGAACGCCCTCGCCGGGGCAACGGTACTGGTCACCGGCGCGAACTCCGGCATCGGCAAGGCCACCGCCGCCGGCGCCGCAGCACTCGGCGCGGCCGTGCTGATGGTGGTGCGCAGCCCGCGGCGCGGCGAGTCCGCGCGCCGTGACCTGCTCGCGGAGACACCCGGCGCCGAACTGGTCGTCGATTCGTGCGACGTGTCCGATCTCGTGGAGGTCCGGTCGTTCGCCACCAACCTCGTGGTCCGGCAACCCAGAATCGACGCGGTGATCCACAACGCCGGAGTCATGCCCGAGCACCGGGCCGAAACGGATCAGGGCCACGAACTCGCACTCGCCACCCACGTCCTCGGGCCCTTACTGCTCACCGAACTGCTGTTGCCCGCCCTGGCTGCAGCACCGGACCCGCGGGTGGTGCTGGTGTCCTCCGGCGGCATGTACACCCAAGCGCTGCCGACCGCCGACGTCGAGTACCGCGGCGGTGACTATCGCGGGGCCGTCGCCTATGCGCGCAGCAAGCGTATCCAGGTGGCGCTGGCTCCGATCCTGGCCAGCCGGTGGGCCGAGAACGGCGTGACGGTCGCGGCGATGCATCCCGGCTGGGCCGACACCGCGGGACTTGCGCAGTCGCTTCCCGGGTTCCGGCGACTGACCCGCCCCCTGCTGCGCACCGCCGAGCAGGCCGCCGACACCGCGGTGTGGCTGGTCGCGACAGCAGCGCGGCTGCCCTCCGGGCGGTTCTGGCACGACCGCGCGGCCAGGCCCACCCACTACCTGCCCACCACCCGGTACACCGATGGCGAACTCGAGCGGGTGTGGCGATACTGCGCCGACGCGGCCGGTCTCGAGCCGTAGCCGATCACGATCGGACCAAATAACCCCGTTTCGTCGCGGACGCCGCCCCCGCATCGCCGCCAGACTCCGCGCCTGATCGGTGTGCCGACTCAGCTGCGGGCGCCGAACCACCCGCGGCGTCCGGGACCGTGAATGGACTGTGCCCCGGCACTTCTCGGAGGAGCACCGGGGCACATCGTCGTCGTCCACGCCCGCTCCGGAGCCCGCCGGGCTCCGTTGCCGAACAGGTGTCGCGGATCGAGTCAGGCGACCTTGGCCAGCAGTTCGGCCCGTTGACGCGCACCGAGACCGGCCACCCGGCGGGTCTCGGCGATGCCGACAGATTCGGCGATCTCACGGGCCTTGATCTTGCCGATCTTCGGGAGGGACTCGAGCAGGTACAGCACCTTCGTCTTCCCGATGATCTCGTCTGCCTCCGCCTTGTCCAGGACGTCCTCGAATCGGACCTTTCCCGACTTGAGGTTCTCTCGCAGTTCGGCCCGCGTCTTGCGGGATGCGGTCGCCTTCTCCAACGCCGCGGCACGCTGTTCTGGGGTCAGGGTGGGCAATGCCATGGTCGGCCTCTTCTCTCTCGGGTCACGCGGATCTCTCGATCTTGCGATACCTCAGCGTAGAACGGCCTGCCGACAGCCTGCTGGCACATCCGCTCGGCGTGTTGAGCAGGGCCGACCGCGGCACGCGGCGAACCTGCCGACCGCAGATCCGCTCAAATCCGCTCGATCCCAACAGGTTGCAACCGGCGTGCGTATTCACTCGGACCACCGATCTCGCGGATGCGGACCGTCGTACGTCGGTCCCAGTGGGCGGTCCCGGTGAGGTTCGGCGACCGCCTCACTCGGTCCAGAGACCTGGATGAGGCAGCGCCCGAACCGATCGGTTGGCCAGCGTAGGGGCCACGTCGAACGGAGGTCGAAGCGTGAAGGATCGGCACGAAACACGACGAGACGGCCTGAACGACAGCACGAATCAGTCACTCGAGTCAGACGTCCGCACATCGCGTCGACCACGATCGCGGACGTCGACCTCGCCGAGGCACTGCCGCACGACGCGGTTGCTGCCGCGTTCTTCGCCGATGAGATCGCGACGAGGGTCGCGAGCGGATCGAGACACCGGCGCGGGGCTTCGGATCGTCCAGGCCCCGAACCGGGTGAGCGACCCTCACCCGTGCTCCGCGGGTGAGGGTCGAGGAGCAACCAGACGTGAGTTCTGGACTCAGCCGGGCCGCTGCGTGATGAGCGCAATCCCGACGCTCGGGCCACCGCCGGGCAGCAGCACCACCGGACTGTTGGCGAAGCGCTGATCGGTCTGCTCGAAACCGACCATTGGGAAACCGACGTTGTCCTGGTGGTACCAGGTCCGATTGACATTGATCACGGCGGGACCGGCCGAGTCCGGCGACACCCAGAAGGTATCCGGCCCGACCGTGCCCATCGTCACGAACTTCGTCGTAGGCGAGCTCAGGTCGTAGTCGCTGGACACCCGCCGATACTCGATCATCCAGAATGCCCGCTTCGGGGCCTGATACAGCACCTTCTCGGCTGCCTCGTAGATCGGGAACCCAGCATTCCGGGCAGCGATCAGGGTCTGAATGGACATGCCGTACGGCACCTCGAGGCTGGAGGCCGCCGCGGTGACCGGCGACAGTGGATCGGTGGTCGCGCCCACCGGGGCCACCACCCCGACACCGATCGCGACCGCGGCCACTCCCCCGACCAATGCACGCTTCGCCGCCGTACCCCTCATCGATGAATCCCCCTCCGTCGATTGACTGAAACCTACCGATCTATCCGATTTGCCCGACCGGTTCGTTACAGCCACCGAGTGCCCCCACCTTGCCCCGATTGCCGCGGGTGCGGGGATGGCCGTCCGATCCGCCGTCAGGTCATGATTCCTCCGGCGGCTCGAAGATGGCTGTGACGGCATTGATTTCATCGTTCCGAACGATGAAGAGTTCGGTGATGCGGACGGTTGCAGACACATCCGGCCCGGCCTGCAGATCCAGCAGGTAGCGGGCGACCACGTTCGACTCCCGCTCGTGGAACTCGAGCTCCCGGATCGCCCTCAGCGACAGGTACTTTCAACCGTTCGCCAGAGCGTCTCCGGATCTCCGGCCCGTCTGCCTCGATCGTTTCGGCTCGACGGCGCACAGGAACTCGCCGCGGCCGGCGTGACCGACCCGATCGTGGTCCCGTGGGCACCCCACGGCCCCGCCTTCGGCTGCGAACTCGGGGCGAAGAAGGACGCGCTCCGCCGCGCGCCGCGCGACTCCCGCCCGAACCGGTTCAGGGCAACAGATCCGGCAGCGGCTCGTCGGGCAGGATTCCCAGACCGACTGCGGCCAGCGTCCTGATGTCGTCGACGGACCGCAGCGCACGGACCAGCTGCTGCGGCGGGGACACGTGCAGAGTCGGGAAGTCGCGTTCTCCCAGTTCCGGCCGTACCGGCCACGCCAGCCGCTCGACCTCCAGGTCGAACTGCGCATCGACACCGTCCTTGTTGCCACGCGCGTCGAGCCGATGCCAGGTGCCGTCGAGATGAACCGCGACCAGTCCGTGCAGCATGAAGTACTCGTCGTCGACGAGCCACTGGTAGCACAGGGCGGTCGGGACGCCCCCGATCCGCAACAGGGCCGCGAGGAGATGAGACTTGGCGTAACACAGTCCGACCCGGCTCTCGAGGACCTCGCGGGCCGTCACGGTGACCCGTGGATCGTCGGCGTCCCACGAATGCGCGATCTCGTCCCGAACGAACTCGAAGGCCCGTCGGGCATAGTCCGACCGGTCGACCGCCTGACCGAGCAGACGGTCGGCGGCCGCGCGCACCACCGGATCGTCAATCAGGACAACCTCGTCCCCGGCCAGGTAGTCATCGATCGACGCGCGGGCCCGGAAGGTCAGCATCGCCATTCCCTACGACCTCTCACGAGGCGGTCGTCGCCGCCTGGCCCACGCCCGCGACGACCCAGGCTGCGATCTGCGCGCGGGTCGTGAAGCCGAGCTTGGTGAGGACGTTCTCCACATGCCCCTCCGCGGTGCGCTGCGAGATCACCAACTGCTCTGCGATGGCCTTGTTGGTCAGTCCCTGGGCGACGAGCTCGGCGATCTCTCGCTGCCGTCGGGTGAGCCGCACGGTCGGCCCACTCGCTCTCGGCTCGGCAGACGTCTGGTCACGGAGTGCGTAGGCGATTGCCGCGTCGCCGCCGAGATCGCGCCCGCGTGCGAATGCGGCCTCGAACGACTTCTGGCCGATAGCGTCTGTCGACTCGCGAACAACTCGATCGTGATGTCCGAACAGGTCGCGGACGACGATCGTGGGGCTGCCGGCCGCCTCACCCACCCACGCCGATGCACCCATCAGCACCGCGGCCCGCTCGGGCCGGTCCACCGCGAGCCAGCTCAGGATCTCGAGACACATCGCGAGGCCGAGCGGATCGTCCACGAGGCGGGTGAGCCGAATCGCCTCCTCGATCAGATGTGCCGCGCGCTTGGTGTCGCCTCGCTCCCAGACCGCCAGCCCCAGCATGCTCAGCGAGTAGGACCGGTACATGGACTCGCCGTGCGATTCGGTGAGTGCGATCACCTCCTCGTGGCAGGCGATCGCGCGTGAGGAGTCCCCCGCCAGCCCGCACGCCATTGCGAGTCCGACGAGAGTCCCGACGCGGGCCAGCAGACCACCCTCGGTGCGCAGGGTCGGCAGCGATGCCTCGAAACACTCTGTCGCGCCGGCGAAGTCACCGGTGAATGTCGCGAGGTAGCCACTCGCGGAAACCGCGAACGCAGACACCGCGGGATCGTCTTCGGACTGTGCCAGGGTGCGCGCGGTGTCGGTCCACACCCGGGCCGCCTCAACATCCCCCTGCATCAACGCCAGCATGCTGCCGAGGCACAGCGCCGACACCCGCATCGCGGTCGGAGAGCCGTCGGCACGGGCGAGCGCCCGCTCGATCCAGTACCTCCCCTCGCTGTACAACCCACGGGAAACCCAATACGGATAGATCGCGGCGACCATGTGCAGCGCGGCGTCCGGGTCAGCCGCGGCAGTGACGCTGAACTCCAGCGCCCCACGGAGATCGGCGCGGGTGCGGTCGAATCGGGCGATCCACTCGAGCTGCCGCTTCCCGATCCACTCGGCCTCTGCCTGCAGCGTCAGCCGCACGCACCAGTCCTGGTGACGTTGCCGCAGGAGCGCCGACTCGCCGGCCTCCGTCAGCTTTTCCAGCCCGTACTCGCGGATCGTCTCGAGCATCCGGTACCGGACAACCGCGCCCGTCTCCTCCCCGATCAGGATCGACTTGTCGACCAGCGAGGCCAGCACGTCGATCAGCTCGCCTTCAGCGAAGCCGCTGACCTCCCCTGCGGCGTCGAGCTCGAAGCCGCCGGCGAACACCGCCAGCCGCCGCCACAGCGTCCGCTCCCGCTCGCTCAACAGGTCGTGGCTCCAGTCGATGCACAACTGCAGCGTCTGCTGCCGTGACGGGGCGACGCGGTTGCCGGTGGTCAGCAGTCGGTAGCGATTCGTGAGCCGCTGCAGGATCTGCTTCGGCGACAGTGCGCGCAGCCGGGCGGCCGCGAGCTCGATCGCCAATGGCAGGCCTTCGAGCCGCTGGCAGATCTCCGCGACCGTGACCTGGTTGTCCTCGGTGAGGCTGAACCCGGGAACCGCGGCGCGGGCACGAGCTTCGAACATGGTGACGCCCTCGTACCGGCCCAGGCCCCGCAGCGACGCCGTCGTATCCGGACCCGGGACCGTCAGCGGCGGCACCCGCAGCACCGCCTCCCCGCCGGCGGACAGCGCCTCCCTACTCGTCGCCAGGATCCGCACCTGGGGGCATGCGCTCAGTACCGCCGTCGTGAACTCGGCGACCTCCGCCACCAGGTGCTCGCAGTTGTCGAGAACGATCAGCGCGCGCCGACCGGCCAGGAAGTCGATGAGCAGTGGGAGCGGGGACCGGGCCACCCGTTCCCGAAGGCCGAGTGCGGCGGCCACCGTGTCCGCCAGCAGGTCCGGCTCGGAGAGTGCACCGAGTTCGACGAGCCAGACCCCGTCCTCGAATTCTTGCTGCAGGTTCGCGGCCGCCCGGAGCGCGATCCGGGTCTTGCCGACACCACCCATGCCGATCAGCGTCACCAGGCGTGATTCGGACAGCAACCGGCGAACCTCGCCCAGCTCGCGGCGACGACCGATGAAGTTGGTGAGCTCGTGCGGGAGGTTACCCACCCGCTCGCGCGTCGCGGACGGCATAGGTGACATCCCTTCGTGATCGCAGCGCCGTAACGCGGCGGCTACGCGGCGAACCTGACGGGTAAGGGTATCGCCCCACCGGTCCGATTGGGCGAACCGAACCCCGAACGGGTCGAAACGCAGGTCCGCCGCACCCCCGATCCGGCCGGCCCATTCCGCCGAAAAGTGTTCGGCGGGGACTGATCCCATACGAGGTCGAGCGGAGGCAGGTACGGCGTATCATTCGCCCGGTTGCCGAACAGCGGCAATGGTCTCCAGGTCTCGACGGGTGAGGAAAACACGAATGGTCAAAGGTCCTGAGCAGTTCGGTGGCCGGCGGTTTGGGGGCTCGGCACCCAAGCTTCTCGCAGCCTGTGTGCTGGCTGCCGGCGTCGCGCTGGGGGGTGTCGGAACGGCAGGGGCCGAATCAGTTTCGGGTTCCTCCTCCGGGGTGGGCGCGGAATGGAACGCCTCGTGGGCGGCCTACCAGTTCGAGTCCAGCCAGGCCTGGGCGCTGGCGACCGTGGACGTCACGCTGCCGATCACCATCAACGCACCCGTCGATCGCGTGTTCCCGGCGTACTCGAACCTCTACAACAGCCTCGGGCGGCACCCGTTCCTGCAGGACGTGCTCGACCACCGCAGGTACACCGAGGGCGACGCCGACGTCTGGGAGTTCATCGCCCTCGAGAACATCCCGGCCGGCTCGTCATCGATCCCGGGACGCACCGTCGGGCAGCAGCGGATACACGCCGCGGACCGCTGGTACAGCACCGACACCTGGGACGCGCCCGGCGTGATCACCCACCAGAAGGTCACCTTCGCCGAGACCGGCGGCGCGACCACGGTCACCGAGCACCTGACGTTCTCGGCCCCGGCCCTGTTGATCGACTACACCGTGCAGAACGGCGTTTCCTCGCACATCGCGAACCAGCAGGCCATGAAGCGCGACATCGAGAACGGCACGCTCTAGAGCCCGGGGCGAAACCCGACCGGCCTCGACGTCAGCGATGTGGGTGCTGTAGCCACGACGCGAGGTCGAGGCCGGTCGAACGGCCTCGGCTTCCACGCCGATATGCCGTCGCATTCGGGCGCGAGGCGACGTCACGTGCACCCGAATGGGGAGCCCTACTGACGGCCGTGCCTGCCCGAGGCAGATAGTCACAGCAGGCAGTCGCTATCGAGGGCAGGTGAGGGTGCCGGCCGCTGTTGTTGGTGATCCCTCACTTCGGTTGCCCTCCGCCGCGTTGATCATCGAGAACGCCACCGCAGACTTGTCGCCACTGAGGTGGACTCGCGATGCTGCTGCTGTCGGGTGCTGCCATCTGAACGTATGTGCCCGTCGAATCGGCGAAGGCCACGACGGCCTGCGCGGCCCATTTCTCGGCACCCTCCAATCGAGCCTCATCGAAGACGACCACAGATAGGTAGTAGAAGTCCGCCGTCGGATAGTTGTCGACGCCGGAGAACCGCTTCGCCGTCTCTGTCGTGACGTTGTACGTCCGACTGTTGTTCCCGGTGTCATAGGTGCACGAGAGAACTGCTGGATCGTTGCTGACCGATGTCCCCGACCACAGCCCATCAAGCGTGAATCTGGCACCCGGCACCGTCGAGGCAGGGAGCTCGGGTACCTCCGGTAGGTCCCGCGGCCCCGTATGTGTGTTCTTCGAGAACACAGCCGCAGACGAGTCAGGGTATGGGTTGATCGACTCCGTCGCCGAGCAGGCAGTGATGAGTCCGAGCGCTAGTAACGACATCCACATCCGACGGTTGATCGCTCGCCGCTTCACTGTGTGGTCAATGTGCAACGAGAGCCCCAGACGCCACGTCGGCGCCCTCGAGGGCGTCGGGGCGGGCGAGCGACAGGTGCGGCGACCGAGGGGTCGCGAGGGCGCCGGAAGTCGACTGCGCCGTCACCGGGCCCGACCGAATGCGAGTGCGACGTTGTGCCCGCCGAAGCCGATCGAGTTGCTCACCGCGTACTCAATCGCCTGACGACGCGGTGACGCCCGCACCACGTCCAGATCGATTGCGGGGTCCAGATTGTCGAGGTTGAGCGTGGGCGGCACGATCTGGTCCCGAAGGGTCAGGATAGTGAGAATCGCCTCGAGCGCGCCCACCGCACCGATCGAGTGGCCGAGCGCAGACTTCGGCGCATACACCGATGCGTGCGGGGCAACGGCGGAGATCGCTGCCGCTTCCGCGGCATCGCCGACCGGGGTCGCCGTGGCGTGAGCGTTGACGTGATCGACCTGGGCGCTCGTCAACGACGCGGTGGCCAAGGCGATGCGCATCGCCCTGGCGATCCCGGCCCCCTGCGGATCGGGGGCGACGATGTGGTGCGCGTCGGAGGTGATCCCGGCGCCGAGCACCCGACCGTGGATGGTGGCGCCGCGGGAGCGGGCATGTTCCTCGGATTCGAGCAGCAGCAGTGCTCCTGCCTCACCGAACACGAACCCGTCGCGGTCCCGGTCGAACGGCCGTGACGCGCGCTCCGGTTCGTCGTTGCGGGTGCTCATAGCGCGCATCATGGAGAAGCTCGCAATCGACACCGCGTCGATCTGACCCTCGACGCCGCCGGCGACCACGGCGTCGGCCTCGCCGGTCCGGATCAGGCGCCAGGCCTGCGCGACGGCCTCCGATCCGGACGAGCACGCCGAGACCGGCGTGTACACACCACCTTTGGCACCAACCTCCAACCCGACGGTCGCGGCCGGACCGTTGGGCATCACCATGGGCACCGACAACGGCGGAACCTTCCGGTACCCACCCTCCCGCAGCGCATCGACCGCGCCGATCAATGCCTCACCCCCACCGAGTCCCGTTCCGATCACGACGGCGAGCCGCTCGTCGTCCACCTCCGGGTTCTCCGCCTCGCGCCACAGTCGGCGCGCGAGGGTCAATGCGCACTGTTCGACGAAGGACAGCCGGCGTTGTTCGACACGGGTGAGCTCCGCGGACGGATGGGAGGCCAGCGTGCCGCCGATAGCGACGGGCAGGCCGTAGTCGGCCACAAACGGCGCCTCGAGTGGCCCGATCCCGCTCCGCCCCTGCAACAGTGCCGACCACGTCGAATTCACGTTGTCGGCGAGCGAGGTCGTCACCGCCATGGCCGTGACGACGACCGATCGACCACCACTAGTTTCTGTACCACTCGCTACATTCACAATTGACATGAATACCTGTACCGTTCGCTACAGTCAAGGAATGGCGCGCCCGCTCGATCACGACAAACGCATCCAACTGCTCGGCGAAGTCGTCCGGTACATCAGTGAGCACGGGCTGGTCGACCTGTCGCTGCGCCCTCTGGCGGCCGCCCTGGGGACCAGTTCACGCATGCTCATCTACTACTTCGGAACCAAGGAAGAACTGCTGGTCCAGGCGTTGGCGACGCAGCACCCCGATCTCGGTTCCCTCTTCGCCGAGGTGTCGACTATCGACGCCCTGCGCCGGCGTCTGGAAGACCTATGGACGTCAACGACCGTGGGCGAGTCCTCGGTCAGCGCGGGAATACTCTTGCAGGTCATCGGTGTAGCTCCTCAACAACACGGCCTCTACGAGGATTTCGCTCGCTCGGCAATCGACCGCCTCGTCGGGGCCCTGGCCGACGCCATCGCGCGGTGTGGATGCAGCCCGGGGGATGCCGTGTCGACTGCGACGATCGCGGTCTCGGGGCTCCGGGGAATCTTGCAGGACAGGCTTGTCACCGGCGATGTCGAACGAACAGATCGCTCTGCCATGCAGTTGGTCGATCTGGTGACACGCACCGTCGCGGCCGCGCCCCAGAATCAGTGACCTCGCACCAATGCGAGAACGACCATCGTATCTGACGGAAGTCACGCGGCCCCGGATACGGCGATCGAACTGCACTGCGTAGATGCCCAAGAGGTTCCGGAGGACAACCTCGCTGACCGGTCGGGGCGTTCACCTATGGCGGGTCATATTGGGCTGCAAGTGAATTGGATAGGTTGCCCAGTCGGTGATCACACTCAACGGAGGCTCCTGATCACACAGACCCGGAGCAGTCGGATCCCCAAGTTGCTGCGGACCGCTCCGTCCGGCCGGTAGGCGCGCGTCAACCGTTCCATGGTTGCCGGCCACAGCGATGCCTTGCAAAAGTCATCGGACGAAACTATCGTACAACCCGATGGTTGTACTTCGAGAAGAGAGCGAGGAGTCGCTCAACCAGCTCTTCCGCGCCCTGGCCGACGGCACGCGTCGCGACATCCTCGAGCGCTCGCTCACGGAGACGCCGTCGGTGTCCGATCTTGCGACGCGCTACGAGATGAGCTTCGCCGCCGTGCAAAAGCACGTCGCCGTGCTCGAACGCGCGGGTCTGGTTCGGAAACGTCCACACGGCCGCGAGCAGCTGGTCTCCACCGACCTCGCGCGGCTCCGGCGCGCCGGCGAGCTTCTCGACCACTACGAATCCATGTGGCGCCGGCGCATGGCGCAGCTCGACGACGTCCTTCTACCGAGAGAAGAATGACGATGCCGCTGACTTCTGTCACCAAAGACGCCGCAACGCTCACCGTCACCGTCGTGGGCGACTATCCCGTTCCGCAACAACGCCTGTGGGACGCCTTCGCCGACCCGCGCCAACTCGAGCGCTTTTGGGGCCCACCCGACTGGCCCGCCACGTTCACCCACCACGAGCTGAAGGTCGGCGGTCGCGCCGAGTACTTCTTGAGCGGGCAGAACGGAGAGAACTGGAGCGGCTCCTGGGAGTTCATCGCCGTGAAACCCATCAGCTCCTTCGAGGCGCGCGACGGCGAGCACAACGCCGAGGACGAGACCATGCCGTCGTCGATGACGTTCACCTTCGACACCACACCGACGGGATCGCGCGTGACCATTGCCACCCGGTTTTCCAGCGTCGAAGCAATGGAGCTGACGATTCCCGGCATGGAAGCGGGGCTACGCGCGGCGATGCCCGAACTCGACGCGGTCCTGGCCGAACGAGGCGCATCCACCGCGCACATGTGAGGACGGACGCCAACCCCGGAACAGGAGACTCGGATGAGAACGCTCAAGATCATCGAACACATCTCGCTGGACGGTGTGATCCAGCATTCCGGCGACGACGACGATTTCCCCTACAGCGAATGGTCCGTGCCCTATCGGACTCCTGCGGGCCGGGATGCAATGCTCGCCGCGCATGGGGAGAGCTTCGATCTGCTGCTCGGCCGTCGCACCTACGATCTCTGGTCGGACTTCTGGCCGAAGGCGCCGAGCAGTCCGATGGCGGATCGCCTCAATGCGGCAACAAAATTCGTCGCGACCCACCGTCCGGAAAGTCTTGAATGGGGCCCGTTCGAGAGCCTCGGACCCGACATCGTCGAGGGCGTCCGCCGCATCAAATCGGACAACGGCCCGGACCTTGTCCTCTCCGGTAGCTCCACGCTGACATCGACGCTGCTCGAACACGGGCTTGCCGATGAAGTCCTGCTGGTCGTCTACCCGGTCCTGTTGGGCACCGGCAAGCGCTTCTTTGCCGAGGGAACCCCGGCCCAGTCCTTCGAGTTCACCGGCACGAAAGCAATGCCGTCCGGCGTCCTCCTCAGCACCTACACGATCGCCGGGCCCTTGACGACCGGATAGGTTCGACGACGCCGCACGGTCGCGGCCGGTGCGGCGCCGGCCGCGAATGTCGGGCGGACCCCTCCGTCGCGTACCGGACCCCTCCGTCGCGTACCGGACCCCTCCGTCGCGTACCGGACCCATACCATTGAGACGAAGCCTCATATTTCGCCCAATAGATTGATGGCATCTATGGTTTGCCCATGGAGTTGCGCCACATCCGCTACCTTCTCGCAGTCGCCGACCACGGGAACTTCACCCGCGCGGCGGAGGCGCTGCACATCTCGCAACCGACCCTGTCGCAGCAGATCAAACAACTCGAACGATCCCTGCGGGTACAGCTGCTCGACCGGTCCGGCCGCACGATTCGCCTCACCGCAGCCGGCGAGGCGTACGCCCACCACTGCCGCCTCGCGCTGCACGAACTCGACGCCGGTACGCGCGCGGTCAACGACGTACAGGATCTGTCCCGCGGGCACCTGAGAGTCGCTATGACACCGACGATCTCCGCCTACCTCGTCGGCCCACTGGTCGGCCGCTTCCACGCCCGGCATCCCGGCATCACCCTCACGATCGTCGAGACCACCCAGGATCGAATCGAAACGGATCTACTCGCAGACCGCATCGATCTCGGCATCGCCTTCGCTGGGACTCGTGGCGCCGGCATCGATCACCGACCCCTCTTCGGCGAGCACCTCTGCCTCATGGTCGGGTCCTCCCACCCACTCGCCACCCGCACGACGCCACTCCCCCTCCGCGAACTCTCCGGACAGCCCCTCGCACTGTTGAGCCGGGACTTCGTCACACGCGTGCACATCGACGAGCATCTCGCCGCCAACGGCGTCCACCCGCAGGTCGCCATCGAAGCGAACTCCATCGGCGCCCTGGTCGAGTTCGTCCGCCCCCGCTCTCTCGCCACCATCCTGCCCGAGGCCATCACCCACACGCATCCAGGCCTCCATCCGGTGACACTCACTCCGGCACTGCCGACCCGGACCGTCGAACTCCTTCGCCGCAGCTCGGCATACCACTCCGCGGCCACGCAGGCGTTCAGCGCGATCGCAGAGGAACTTCGCGACGGAGTCGGCCGACCCCAGCCGAACCCCGCCGTCGAGTGAAATAGCTACGCTGCAAGCGATTCGGCGCGGACGTGGCGAGGCGAGCCACCCGCGTCGGACGTGCTCGGACACGGGAAAGGGCATAGATGTCATCTATGCCAACGATGTCTAGTAAGTATTGGACGCTATACCACTAGGACGTGCATCCTGGACTTCGTCAGGGCCAATCCGGTCGACCTACTGGCATACAGGAGCGATCCATGCACGACCTCGCCGCCGGCGTCGCACAGTTTCAGCGGGACGTCTTCCCCGACAAGTCGGACCTGTTCGACCACCTCGCGACAACGCACACACCCGACACCCTGTTCATCAGTTGCTCCGATGCACGCGTGGTGCCCGAACTCATCACGAGCAGCGATCCGGGCGAACTCTTCGTCATCCGCACCGCGGGCAATCTCGTTCCCGCGTACACGCCCGGCGCGGACGCGGTCGCGGCCAGCATCGAATTCGCAGTCGCCGAACTCGCCGTCTCGCGCATCGTGGTGTGCGGGCACTCGGGCTGCGGCGCGATGACGGCGCTGGCGCGGCGCCACGACCTCAGCGCCGTGCCAGCGGTCGCCCAATGGCTGCGTCACGCGGACGTCTCGGTGGCACGCGCCGGAGGTGAGTCGGATGCTGACCCGGTATCCGCCCTCATTCGGTCGAATGCCGTTGCGCAACTGGCCAATCTGGCCACTCACCCGTCCGTTGCCCGCGCCATCGCGGCCGACACGGTCACCCTCGAGGGCTGGATCTACGACATCGGGACCGGCACGGTCGCGGTTCTCGATACTCCCTGAATCCCGTCCACACTCGTTTCCCCAAGGAAGGAATCACCCATCATGGTTCACGCTCAGTTCGATCCCACCGCCCGCGAGATGCTTGCCGCGACAGCAGTGGAGGCCAAGATCGCCAAGAACCTCACCTGGCAGCAGATCGCCGACACGGCAGGACTGTCGGTGGCGTTCGTCACCGCGGCCGTGCTCGGACAGCACCCCCTGCCGGCGGAATCGGCCGCCGCCGTCGCCGAGCTGCTCGGTCTCGACGACCGAGCGGCGACGCTGCTGCAGACCATTCCGACCCGCGGCTCGATCCCCGGCGGGGTGCCCACCGATCCGACGATCTACCGCTTCTACGAGATGCTGCAGGTCTACGGCACCACCCTGAAGGCACTGGTCCACGAGCAGTTCGGGGACGGCATCATCAGCGCGATCAACTTCAAACTCGACGTCAAGAAGGTCGCCGACCCCGAAGGCGGAGAGCGCGCCGTGATCACCCTGGACGGAAAGTACCTGCCCACCAAGCCCTTCTGAGCACGGCGCGTCAGTCTCCCCACCACCACCCGTTTCCAACGAGGACTCACCATGGACTTCGCACAACACACCGTCGACCTCGCCCGTCGCAACGTCGACGAGGGCGGACGCCCCTTCGCGACCGTCATCGTCAAGGACGGCCAGATCCTGGCCGAGAGCCCGAACCGGGTCGCCCAGACCAACGACCCCACCGCCCACGCGGAGATACTGGCGATCCGCGACGCGTGCACCAGACTGGGCACCGAGCACCTGGCCGGCGCGACGATCTACATCCTGGCGCTCCCCTGCCCGATGTGCCTCGGCGCGCTCTACTACTGCTCACCCGACGAGGTCGTCTTCCTCGCCACCCGCGACAGCTACGAGCCCCATTACGTCGACGACCGAAAGTACTTCGAGCTGAACACCTTCTACGACGAATTCGCCAAGCCGTGGGACCAGCGACGACTGCCGATGCGCTACGCGCCGCACGATGCGGCGGTCGAGGTCTACCGCCTCTGGCAGGAGAGGAACGGCGGCGAGCGCCGTGTGTCCGGCGCACCCACCGCCGGCTGACGCGCGTTCCGTCGGGAAGATTGGAAGGGGTTCGTACCGCTACGAGTCCCGGCGGGCCCGGATCGCCTCCAACGTCTCGCGCATGTACACCTCGAACACCGCCCCCATGTCGACCGCCTCCGCGTCCACCAGCCACTGCTGCTGGAGGCCGTCCATGAGGGCGACCACCCGGAACGCGTGCGCTTCGGGGTCGACGTCGGACCGGAACTCGCCGGAGGCGATCCCGGCGCGGATCGCCTCCGCGATGAAGCTCCGGATGCGCCGGTAGCGGTTACGAGCCCAGGCATGCGCGGGATGATCGGCGGTGGCGGCCTCTGCGCTCAGGACCGTGAAGAGCTGGACGAGTCCGCGGACGCGCTGATTGCGCTCGACCAGGTCGACCAGGGCCTCCATTGCGGCGACGCCGGCCAGGGCCGCGCCGTCGGCGCCGGTGAATCGCTCGACGTCCATCTCGTCACGCAGGTCCAGCGTGGCGGCCAGCAACTCCTCCTTCGTGCGGAAGTGGTGCAGCAGGCCCGGCTGGGAGAGTTCGGCGCGCTCGGCGATCCGGGCGAGCGACGCGCCGCGGTAGCCGTTCTCGGCGAACTCCTCCATCGCGATGTGCAGGATGCGGGCCCGCCGGGCCCGCCCGACGGCGTAGCTGCCGCCCCGCCGGGGCCGGACGGTCGCACTGCTGCCCTTGTCTGCGCTGGTCACACCCCCACTGTAGGAGGTTCGGGTAACGTCGGAAGCACAAAACCTACTAATCACTCGGTATTTGCGGCTAGCCTCGACCCGAGCGGCCGAGAACACCCGGTCAGCGTGAGGGCACGAAGGAGCGTTGGTTGTGAACGACCCCGGAGGAAAGGCGATCGCGGTGGACGAGACGAGGCTGGGAGAGCTCCTCACGGAGCTGACGCTCGAGGAGAAGGTCGGCCTGCTCACCGGCGCGGACTTCTGGTCCCTGCACCCGATCGAGAAGATCGGCCTGCGCCGGATCCTCCTCTCGGACGGCCCCAACGGCGTCCGCGGCACGACCTGGGACGAGCGCGACACCAGCCTCCTGTTCCCGAACCCCTCGGCCCTGTCCGCCACCTGGGACCCCGAGCAGGTCGAACGTGCGGGAGCTCTCATGGGCGCCCAGGCCCGGGACAAGGGCATCGCGTGGTTCCTCGCCCCGAACATCAACCTCCACCGCTCGCCGCTCGGCGGCCGGCACTTCGAGTGCTACTCCGAGGATCCGTTGCTGACCGCGGCGAGCGTGGCGGGCTTCGTCGCCGGCGTGCAGGGCAACGGTGTGGCCGTGACGATCAAGCACTACATCGGGAACGAGTCCGAGACGGACCGCATGAGCTACGACGCGCAGATCCCGGAGAAGGCCCTGCGCGAGGTTTATCTGGTGCCCTTCGAATCCGGGGTCCGCGCGGGCGCGTGGTCCGTCATGGCCTCGTACAACTCGGTCAACGGCGCCTCGCTGACCGACAACCGGCGCCTGCTCACCGACGTCCTCAAGGACGAGCTGGGCTTCGACGGCGCGGTGGTGTCCGACTGGTTCGCCACGCGCTCGACGGCCGCGTCCGCGAACGCGGGCCTCGACGTCGCGATGCCGGGGCCGCACAGCCCCTGGAACGAGGCGCTGGTCGCCGCGGTCCGCGCCGGCGTGGTCACCGAGGACGTCATCGACGACAAGGTGCTGCGTGTGCTCCGCCTCGCCGCGCGCACCGGCCACCTGGACGGCTTCGCGGCACCCGCCCCGTCGACCACCCCGGCCGACGCGTGCGAGCAGCTGCGGGACATCGCGGCGCGGGCGATGGTCGTGCTGCGCAACGAGGCCGGCGTCCTGCCTCTGGTTCCGGCGCCGCTGGGCCGCGTCGCGGTCCTCGGACCGAACGCCGCGCTGCTGACCGCCCAGGGCGGCGGCTCCGCGCACGTCAACCCCGCGCACGTCGTCAGTCCGCTGGCCGGGCTGCGCGAGGCGTTCGGCGACGCGGTCGCGATCGACCACCAGGAAGGGGTTTCGACGCAGCGCATCCTCCCGGCGCTCTCGGCGGACGACGCGCGCGACCCGGAGACGGGCGAGCCGGGCTTCCGCGTCGACTTCGTCTCCGCGGCCGGCGACGTGCTCGGCACCGAGCGTCGGCTCGCGTCGCGCCTGGTGTTCATGGGCACCCTCCCAGCGGGCACCGCCGAGGTCCGGGTGCGAACCGACCTCGCCGTCACCGAGGCGGGCGCGCACCAGTTCTCGGTGACCGGCGCCGGACAGTACTCCCTGACGATCGGTGCGACCGAGCCCCACGCGATCACCCTCACCAGCGCCGACAACGACCTGATCGAGAACCTGGTCAAACCGCCGGAGCACCGCGTCTCGGCGGAGCTCGCCGCCGGGACGGTCCGGGTCGAGATGCGCGCGGCCATCCCGGCTTTCCCGATGGCGATGTTCGGCCTGAACCACCAGGGACCGCGTGCGGAGTCCGACGACGCGTTCGCCGCCGCCGTGGCCGCGGCGCGGGACGCCGACGTGGCGCTGGTCTTCGTCGGCACCACCGACGAGGTCGAGAGTGAGGGTTTCGACCGTACCGACCTGGCGCTGCCCGGTCGCCAGGACGAGCTCGTGTCAGCGGTGGCCGCGGCGAACCCGAGGACCGTCGTCGTCGTCAACGCTGGCGCGCCGGTGGAGATGCCCTGGCGGGACGAGGTCGCGGCGGTGCTGTGGGCGTGGCTGCCAGGCCAGGAGGGCGGCCACGCGATCGCCGACGCGCTGACCGGTGTCGTCGAGCCGGGCGGCCGGCTGCCCACCACCTTCCCCGCGGTCGGCGCCGATTCGCCCGTGCTGTCGACGCAGCCCGTCGACGGCGTCATCGACTACGCCGAGGGATCGACGTTCGGGTACCGCGCGTACGAGCAGGCCTCGATCGACCCCGCCTACCCGTTCGGGCACGGACTCGGCTACACCACCTGGGCCTACGAGGACATCACCGCCGCGGAGACAGACTCGGGCGCGGTGACCGTCGAGGTGTCCGTCCGCAACACCGGGGCGCGCGCCGGACGCGAGGTCGTCCAGCTCTACCTCGGCGGCGAGGGTACCGGCGGCACGGATCCGCTGCGGCTCGTCGGATTCGCCTCGGTCACCGTCCAGGCGGGTGACGCCGCGATCGCGCGGATCACCGTGGACCGCAAGACGTTGGCTCGCTGGGACGAGCCGGCGGCGGCCTGGCGGGTCGTCGGCGGCGGGCGAACGCTGGTCGCCGCCCGCTCGGCCGCCGACCGTCGCCTGACCACTCGGATCGAACTGAAGGACTCGGCCGACTGCACCTGGGACCTCTGACGCCCCGCCCCACCGAGCCCGCCAACCTCTACAAGGAGAACGCTGCCATGACCGTCAACCTGTCCCGCCTCGAGATCTCGCGCGGCGAACTGTCCTACTTCGACGCGACACCCGAGGGCGAGGCCAAGGGCACCGTCGTCATGGTCCCCGGCTTCACCGGCTCCCGGGAGGACTTCCTCCCGATGGCACCGTTCGTCACCGCCGCCGGCTACCGCCTGATCTCGTATTCGCAGCTCGGCCAGTACGATTCGGACGGCCCGGACGGCCGGGACGCGGTCGGCGAGTACACGATCGCCAAGTTCGCCCTCGACCTCGGCGAGGTGCTCGACAGGGTCGCGCCCGGCGAGAAGGTCCATCTCCTCGGCCACAGCTTCGGCGGGCTCGTCACCCGCGCCGCGGTTCTCAACGACCCGACGCGCTTCCTGGACTACGTGATCCTCGACTCACCGCCGAGCGGCCAGAACCTCGGCATGGCCGTGGACATGACGCAGATCCCCGAGTTGCTGTGGGCGGGCGGCAACGAGGCACTGTGGAAGGCGATGTTCGGTGCCTTCGAGGAGATCTTCCCGGCACCGGTCAAGGAGTTCCTCCACAATCGCATCATGGTCACCAGGACCGCCAACATCGCCGGCATCGCCCTCACCATGAACGCCGAACCGGACCGCGTCGAGGAACTCGCCGCGACCGGCCTGCCGATCCTCGTCGTCGCGGGCGAGCACGACGTGATCCCGGTGGACGTCCAGGCCGACGCCGCGTCCCGGCTCGGCGTGAAGTTCGAGATCATCGCCGGGGCCGCCCACACACCGAACGAGGAGAAGCCCGAGGAGCTGACGAAGGTGCTCGTCGACTTCTGGGGCGGAGCCGCCTGAGCGGCGATCAGGTTCGGCTCGTCCATTCGCGCGCGGCCTCGTCGATCGGATCCACGACGGGGCCGGGCTGCGATGCGACGCGTGACTCGCATCAGGTTCGACGATCCTGTGGGCATTCATCCGTCGTTCATGCACGTCCTGCGCGAATGATCGGCACGAGGCGGGGCGTCGCCCGGCAGGTCGGCTACGCGTCCACCGCGGCGTTCAATCGGGCCTTTCGACGCCGCTACGGCGCCCCTGCGCTGCGGTGACGCAAGTCGAACCCGTCCGGCCGGGGTACGGGCCGACGGCCGTCGCCCCGAACGATCGTGAACACCTCGACGAGAGGGCGACACGGACCGGCTCGGCGGTGATTTCGATGGCGTCGGTACCGGCGCCGGATGCCGACGACTAGCCCAGTGAACCGGCGATCATCGGCCAGGAATTGTGCAGGTCGTCCTGCCAGTAGCCCCACGAGTGGGTTCCGGCGGGCCGGAAGTCGTAGGTGGCCGGGATTCCGAGCGAGTTGAGCCTGTCGGCCAGCCGATGCGTGCATTGGTTGGTGCCGGCCTCGATGACTCCGCCCACGATCACCTGGTTGGCCAGAACGCCAGGGTCTCCGTTGACATCCGGTCCGTTGAGGTTCTCGTGGGGGCCCGGCAGCCCGGTGCCGTTGCTGATGTACAAGTTGATGCCGCGCAGCTTCTCGGCATTGACCACGGGGTCGTTGGCCACCCATTCCGGATCGCCGGGCGGGCCCCACATGTTCACGACGTCACCCCCTCGGGCGCTGACGACGAAGGTGACGTAGTCGCGCCCGGGTGCGGTGCTCGTCTCGGCGCACCCGCTGAAGGCGCCGACTGCGCGATACAGCGACGGAGCGGATTCGGCCAGGCTCAGGACGGAAGTCCCCGACATCGACAGTCCGGCGATCGCGTTCACCCCGGTCGTTCCGAGCGTGGCGTCGACGATCGGGGGAAGTTCCTCGGTGAGGAAGGTGGTCCATTTGTTGAGGCCGAGGACGGGGTCCGGCTTCTCCCAGTCGGTGTAGTAGCTGTACGCGCCGCCGACTGGTGTGACGACGTTGACGTTCTTGTCGGCGAAGAAGCCGACCACGTCGGTCCTGGCCTGCCATGTTGCCGAGTCCTGTCCCCCGCCGGCGCCGTTGAGCAGGTACAGGGTGGGTCGGGGCACGCTGGAATCCGCGGGACGGATCACCTCGAGGAGGATCACCTTCTCCATCGCCGCCGAGCGGACGTACATGTTCAGTTGACGGTCGCCGACCTTCTCGATGTGGTCGAGGGCAGATCCGTCGGCGGTTGCCGGCTTGTCGGCCGGGAGCGCACGCGACGCTGCCGACGCCGCGGCCGCCTCACCGAAAAGACTCGACGCGACGAGTGCCGCTACGACCGCAAGTGTCCGCCAGTGCCCGATCGCGCTCATGGCCGCTCCTCGTGCTCGACTGCGATGCCCGACGACCCCTTCGGTGATGCTCGGAACGTTCCCCCTCGAGGGTAACGAAAAACCGGCCCCCCATCGGCAAGTTCTCAGGTACGAGCGGAGAGGGCGTGGGCGAGTACCGGCCCGATGATCGCCAGGACGGGCGGTTCGATCATCTCGTTGTGCGCGCAGTCCACGGGATGCTCGTCGATCCGGCCGCTCACGAGCGGCCGCCATTCCTGCGGCGACCGCACCCGAGTGGCGCCGCCGTCGCCGTCGCGCGTGGCCGTGAAGACCAGCAGGTCCCCGTCGTACATCCGAGGGACGAACCCTCGGCCGAGGCGGGTGGAGTTCTCGTAACCTGTCTGGATCCGTTCGAGGTCTCGCTCTCGTACACCCGGCTCCGTCCCGAACGACTCGCCCAGCACCCGCGCCGCGCGCTCGTAGGTCATCACACCGCCGGTGTCGATTTCGAGTCCCAGCCCGCGCAGGAGGTCCCCGATGTCGAGCTCGCCGGCCGGCGGTTCGTCGCCGTTGTCGGGATAGCTGTCCATCACGGCCAGTGTGGCGATCTCGTCACCCGACCTCTGGAGTTCGACGGCCATCGCGTGCGCGATGACCCCGCCCAGTGACCAGCCGAGCAGGTCGTACGGGCCGGTGGGCGCGACGGCCTTCATCTCCTCGACGTAGCGGCGTGCCAGTTGTTCGATCGACCGGTAGTCGCCGTCGCCGCTGATCGTGGGCAGCTGCAGTCCGTACACGGGTCGATCCCGCGGTAGGTACGGCACCAGACCGGCGTAGCCCCAGGACAGTCCGATTCCCGGATGCACGCAGAACAGCGGTCTGCCACTCCCCTGTGCGCGCAGCGGAAGCACGACGGCGAATGCCTCGTTCACCTCCGGGCTGGGCGTCGGAATGTCGAGTCGGCGGGCGATTCCGGCCGGGGTTGGGTCGAGGAACATCCACTGCAGCGGAACCCTCCGGCCCAGTTCCGCCTGCAGCCCGCTGACGATCCTGGTCGCGAGCAGGGAGGTCCCGCCGAGCTCGAAGAAGCTGTCGGCGGTGCCCACCCGGTCCACCCCGAGCACTCTCGCGAACGTGTCGACGACGACGCGCTCGGTTTCGGTGCTCGGTGCCCGGAACGCGGCGGCGGTCGAACCGAACTCGGGCGGGGGCAACGCCTTCCGATCGAGCTTGCCCGCCGGCGTCATCGGAACCTGGTCGAGCACGACCACCGCGGAGGGCACCATGTGTGCGGGCAGGTGCTCGGACGCATAGGTGCGCAGTTCCGCAGGCTCCACCTCCTGCCCGTCCCGAGCCCACACATACGAGGCGAGCACGGTGTGACCCGATGGGCCGGTGTGGCCGACGGTCGCAGCCAAGGCAACCGCCGGATGACCGGCGAGGACGGCATCGATCTCCCCGAGTTCGATGCGGAATCCGCGAACCTTGACCTGGAAGTCGCTGCGGCCCAGGTACTCCAAGGTGAGGTCGCGCTTCCACCGCACGATGTCGCCGGTCCGGTACATCCGGCGTCCCAGTTCCCCGAAGGGGCACGCGACGAAGCGAGTCGACGTGAGCGCCACCCGATTGTGGTAACAACGCGCCATACCTGGCCCGGCGATGTACAACTCGCCGGGCACACCGACCGGGACGGGCTGCAATCGCTCGTCGAGCACCAGGAATGCGAATCCCAGCGCGGGTGCCCCGATGTTCACTCCCTCGCCGGGACGCATGGGAGCGCTGACACTCGCCTGGACGGTGGTCTCCGTGGGCCCGTACCCGCTGTGCAGCCGACGGCCTGGGGCCCACTGCGCCACCACCTCCGGCGGGCACACCTCACCCACCAGGTCGAGGACACGCAGTGAGTCGAGTCCGGCGTCGCCGAGGGCCGCCAGCGCGGTCGGCGTGATGGTTGCGTGGGTCACCCGCTCGCGACGGAGCAAGTCCGCCAACTCGGCGCCCCCGACGACGGTGGGCGGGACGATCACCACCCGCGCCGATGCGCTGAACGCCATCATCAGCTCGAACACCGAGGCATCGAAACTCGGTGACGCCAGCTGCGACACCCGGGACTCGTGCGTGACCTGGAACCGTTCGCGCGTTTCGGCGGTGAAGTTGGCCAGGCCGCGGTGCGTGACGGTCACTCCCTTCGGCCGTCCCGTCGACCCCGAGGTGTAGATGAGATAGGCCGGGTGAGCGAGATACAACGGACTCGCCCGGTCCCGGTCGGTGACCGACGCCGACGACATCCCCGCCACCTGCTCGGCAAGGTCCTCGTCACCCAGCACCAGCCACGGAACCGCGTCGGGCAGGCTGCTCCGACTGCCGCTCACGGTGAGCCCGAGCGCGGCCCGGCAATCGGTGAGCATGTAGGCGAGGCGCTCGCGCGGGTACGCCGGATCGACCGGCACGAAGGCCGCACCCGCCTTGGCGACCGCCCAGATCGCGACCACCGCCTCGATCGAGCGGGGTATGCCGACCGCCACGAAGGTCTCCGGTCCCACCCCACGGCGGCACAGGACCCGTGCCAGCCGGTTGGACCCCTCGTCGAGTTCCCGGTAACTGACCCGACGGTCCTCGCAGGACAGGGCCACCGCGTCCGGATCGAGTGCGGCGGCGGCCGCCAGCAGGTCGGGCCACCGCTGCGGGCGCACTTCCGGCCGGCCGCTGGCCGGCGCCATCGCGCTCCTCTCCGCCTCGTCGAGGAGGGGGAGATCGCCGACCGGCCCGTCGGGGTTCACGGTCACCGCGTCGAGTATCCGCACGAATCGGTCGGCGAATCCGCGGACGGTGTCAGCATCGAAGAGATCGGTGGCGAAGTCGACGGCGCCGTTCATCCCGGCCGGTTCGCCGTTCGCGTCGAACTCCTCCGCCAGGAGGAATTCGAGATCGACCTTGACGACGTCGAGCTGGGGGTCGATGCCACGGACCTCCAGTCCCGGCAGCGTCGGTACCGGTCGCTCGTTGTTCTGAAACTCCAGCGATACCTGGATGATCGGCGAGAACGCCGTGGATCGCGTCGGCCCGACCGCCTCCACCACACGCTCGAAGGGAACCTCGGTGTGCGCGAACGCCCCGAGGTCTACCTCGCGGCAGTGCGCCACCACGCACGTGAACGACTCGCCCGCCTGCACCCGGGTCCGCAGGGCCAGCGTGCCCACGAACATGCCGACCAGATCGTCGAGGACCGGCTCTCCCCTGCCCGCGATCGGCGTTCCGATCACGACGTCGTCGGTGCTGCCGAGTCGTGCCAACAGAACGGCGAGCGCGGCGTGCACGGTCATGAACTCGCTGGAGCGGAGGCGTCGCGACAGGTCCCTGATCCGTCGGTGAAGGTCGCGGTCCACGGAGAAGTGGACGCGTGCACCGCGGAAGGACTGCTGGGACGGCCGGTCCCGGTCGGTCGGTAGTTCCAGCAGATCGGGCATGCCCGCCAGCGCCGTCCTCCAGTAGTCGAGCTGCTCCGACAGCAGGGACTCGGGGTCGTCGTCCGATCCCAGCAACTCCCGTTGCCAGAGCGCGTAGTCGGCGTACTGCACCGCGAGCGGTGCCCACTCGGGAGCGCCGCCACCGACCCGGGCGCCGTACGCCGTCATCACGTCGCGCACCAGCGGGACCATGGAGAACCCGTCCGCCGAGATGTGATGCACCACGACGGCGAGTACATGCTCGGTGGCGGAGAGTGAGAACAGTCCGGCCCGCAACGGAAGCCGCTCCGTGACATCGAATCCCGTCGAGACCAGCCGGGCCAGCTCGTCCCGCAGTCGGCGCTCGTCCGGGACGGTGACGGGGATCAGCGTGGGCACCGCCCCCTCGGCGGGCAGTATCCGCTGAACCGGCCAGTCCCCGCGGATCGGGAACACCGTACGCAGTGCCTCGTGCCGGGCGATCACATCGACGAGCGCCGAGTTCAGCGCCGGCACATCGAGTTCACCGCCGAGCCGCACCACGATCGGGATGTTGTAGACGGCCGAGGCGGTGTCGAGCTGGTTGACGAACCACATTCGCTGCTGAGCGAACGACAGCGGAATGTTCCGGGGCCGGGTGCGGGGTGCGAGGGCCGGGCGTGCGGACGACCCCGCGCCGGCGTGCTCGATCCGCGCCGCCAGCGATGCGACCGTGGGCGCCTCGAACAGATCACGCACCCGACAGCCGGTTTCGAGCAACGCTCGCAGCCGGGCGGTCACCCGGGTGGCGCTCAGGGAGTTGCCGCCGAGGTCGAAGAAGCCGGCCTCGGCACCGACGCGTTCGAGTCCGAGTACCTCCGCGAAGACGTCGGCCACCGTTTCTTCGACCGGACCGACCGGTGCCCGGTATCGGCTCGTCCCGGAATGCCGGTCGGGCTCCGGCAGTGCGGCGCGGTCCAGCTTGCCAACGGCAGTCAGCGGAAGGCGCTCGAGCACCGTGATCGAGGACGGCACCATGTGGGACGGCAGGCGGTCCGCCAGTCGCCGGGCGAGTACGGCGGTGTCGAGGGAACGACCCGGCGTCGGCACGACGTAGGACGCCAGCAGGGTGTCACCGGTACGCCCGCGATGCGCCAGGGTGGCCGCGAACCCGACGTTCGGCTCCGACATGAGGGTGGCGTCGATCTCGCCGAGTTCGACCCGGAACCCGCGCACCTTCACCTGGAAGTCGCTGCGGCCCACGTATTCGATGCGGTGGGCGGCAGTCCACCGCACGATGTCCCCGGTGCGGTACATCCGTGTGCCCGGGTGAGAGGGATCGGCAACGAACCGCTCGGCGGTCAGTGCGGGCCGGCGGTGGTAGCCGCGGGCCAGGCCGATCCCGGCGAGGTACAGCTCGCCGGGAACTCCCACGGGGACCGGTTGCAGCCGGGTGTCGAGCACCAGTTCCGTCACTCCGCGGATGGGGCCGCCAATGGTGATCGGTTCCCCCGAGACCATCGGATCGCTGATGTTGGACATGATGGTCGACTCGGTCGGTCCGTAGGCGTTGTACAACCGACGGGCCCCTCCTCGGGTACCCGGGAAATCGGGGACTCCTCGGGAACTCGGGCGGTCGGATACGACCCAGCGGGCGACGAGTTCGGGTGGGCACGCCTCGCCGCCGAACACCAGGTCCGTGAGATGGTCCAGTCCGGCAGGATCGAGTGTCGCGAGCGCGGCGGTGGTGATGAAGGCGTGGGTGACCTTCCGCTCCTCCAGGAGTCGCGCGAGTTCCTCGCCGCCGAACACGGTAGGCGGCGCGATCACCATCGTCGCGCCTGCACCGAAGGCCTGCAGGTACTCGAACACCGACCCGTCGAAACTCGGTGTGGAGAAGTGCAGAGTGCGGGACTGCGGGGTCGCCCCGAAGCGCTCGAGCTGGTCGAGTGCGAAGTTGTCCAGTCCACGGTGGGTGACCACCACGCCCTTCGGCTCACCGGTGGACCCCGACGTGTAGACGACGTACGCGGCGGTGTCCAGAGTGACCGGACCGATTCGATCGTCGTCGGTCACGGGCGCCGCGCACATCTGTGTCCATTCCGTGGCGAAGTCGGGTTCGTCGAGAATCAGCCAACTCGCGTTGTCGGGCAGACGGCCTCGATGCTCGGTCGTGGTCACAGCGACGGTGGATCCGGAATCGACGAGCATGCGGGTGATGCGCTCGTCGGGGTAGTTCGGGTCGATCGGCACGAACGCCGCCCCGGTCTTCGTCACCGCCCACACCGAAAGCACCGAGTCCAGGGAGCGCGGTATCCCGACGGCCACGAAGGTCTCCGGGCCCGCCCCGCGGGCGATCAGCGCGCGGGCGAGTCGATTCGACCGCTGGTCCAGCTCGCCGTAACTCACTTCGGCGCCGCAGTAGGACAGTGCGATCGCGTCCGGGTCCAGAGCGGCGGCGGCCGCGAGGATCTGCGGCAGCGTCCGGGTCGACCCGCCTCGGCGGCCACGGACGGGCACCAGGTCGGCGCGCTCCCGGTCGACCAGCAACGACAGCGCGGCCAGCGGCTGGTCCGGCCGAGTGCAGGCGTCGAGCGCCCGCACCACGCGCCCGGCGATGCCTTCGACGGAGCTCCCGTCGAAGACGTCGGGCAGGTACTCGAATTTCAGTCGCAGACGAGAGTCGACCGATGCCACCAGGCTCAGCGGATAGTGGGCGGCGTCGCGCGCGCCGACCCGGTCGACGCGCATTCCGGCGATGTCGGTATCGGTCGTCAGCCCGGCGCGGTCGACGGGGTACGACTCGAACACGGTCAACGTGTCGAATCCGACCTCGGGCCCCGCGGCGTGCTGAATCTCGGCCAGCCCGATGTAGTGGTGGTCCATCAGCGTCGCCTGCTCGGCCTGCACCCGGTCCAGCAGAGCCCCCAGAGTCTCGTTGGGGCTCAATCTGATCCGGACGGGAAGTGTGTTGACGAACAGTCCGATCATCGTCTCGATGCCGGCCAGCTCGGGCGGCCGCCCGGAGACGGTGGCCCCGAACAGGACGTCGTCACGGGCGGTCAACGTACCCAGCACGATCCCCCAGGACACCTGGACGAGGGTGTTGACGGTCAGTCCACGCGAACGTGCGACGTCGCGCAGACGGGCGGTGCGATCCTCGTCCAGGTCGAACACCCACTCCTGGGGCGTGGTGGACAGCCGCCGTGCCCGGTCCGCGGGAACATTCCCCGGCGCTCCGGCCCCGGTTGCATTCCCCGTCGCTCCGCTCGCCCCCGCCGCGAGCAGCGTCGGACCGTCCACCCCGGCGAGAGCCCGAGCCCACACCTCGAGGGCGGCGCCCCGATCTCTGTGCTCCATCCACGCCAGGTAGTCGCGGTACCCGCGCACCTGCGGCAGCGCCGACGGGCCCGAGTCCGTGGCGTAAAGCGTCAGCAGCTCCTTGACCAGCAGCGGCATCGACCAGCCGTCGAGAAGGATGTGGTGGTTGGTCGACACCAGCCGGTACCGGTTCTGTGCGGTCGCGATCAACATGAACCGGATCAGCGGGGCGCGTGTCATGTCGAACGGGCGAACCCGATCCTCGGCCAGCAGTCGCTCGACCTCGGCCGCACCGTCGTCGTCAGTCCTCAGATCGACCTCGCGCCAGGGCGCCTCCACCCCCTCCCGCACGACTTGGACGGCGTCGCCCTCGGCGTCGTGCAGGAAGGCGGTGCGCAGGTTGGGGTGTCGGCTCAACACGGCATCGGCCGCGCGGCGGAGGCGACGCGGATCCACCTCGCCGTGAAGGTCGAGACTCACCTGCACCAGGTAGGCGTCGACGGACTCGTCGGCGAGCTCGGAGTGGAAGAGCAGGCCGGACTGCAGGGGCGACAACGGCCACACGTCGGTCAGGTCGCGGCAGCGGCTTTCGATCTCCTCGATGGCCTCCTGCCGAAGTTCGACGAGGTCGAAATCCGACGGCGTGAACCCGCGGGCGCCCGCCTCCGCCTGCGCGGCGAGGGCGGCGAGTGCCTGCACCCAGAGCTGGGCGAGCTCCTCGACGTCCTCGCGGCGCAGGACCGCCGGCGGATAGGTCCACGTGGAGTGCAGCCGCGCGCCGTCGCCCGCGTCGACGGTGATCGCATTGACGTCGACGACGGCCGCGACGGGCATGTCGGCATTCGATTCTCGCCGTAGTCCGGGTTCCTCGATCGGCACCCAGCCGGCGGTGTCCTCCGTAGCGGCCCGACCCACTGTGCCGAGGTAGTTGAAGCTGACCTGGGGCGGCGTCGGCGACGAAAGGACCCGAGCCGTCTCGCTGTTCAGGTACCGGAGCAGACCGAAACCGATGCCGTGGTCGGGAACGGCGAGGAGTTGTTCCTTGACGGACTTGATTGCGGCACCGGCGGACGGGCCTCCGGCGAATGCGTCGTCGAGGTTCACACCGCGCAGATCGAGTCGTACGGGGAATACGGTGGTGAACCAGCCGATCGTGCGGGAGAGATCCGCCCCCGGCACCACCTGCTCTTCACGACCGTGACCCTCGAGGCTCACCAGCGCCTCGGTGAGGTCGACGTCCCGGTCTCCCCGCCATCGGATCAGCGCCATGGTCAGCGCGGTCAGCAATCCGTCGCCCACGCCGGTGTGGAAGGCCTGCGGCAGGGTCGTCAGGAGCGACTCGGTCAACGCGGAGGGGACGCGCACCTCGACGTCCGCGGCGGTGACGGCGGTGTCCGACGCGGCCACCGGGCGCGACCCCAGCGGCGGGTCGGGCCCGTCCAGAATCCGCTGCCACAGCCCGAGTTCGGCGATGCGGTGCGGGTCGCGCGCGGCCTCGCCCAGTGCATCCGACCACCGGCGCATCGACGTCCCCACCGGCTGCAGCGCAGGTACCCTGCCGGCCCGAGTGTGCTCGCAGGCGGTGGCGAGGTCGGGAATCAGGATCCGCCAGGACACACCGTCCATCGCCAGATGATGGACGGCGATCAGCATCCGGCCCGGACCGTCGCCCGCGTCGAGCCACACGACCTGCATCATCACGCCCGACTCGGGGTCGAGCCGATCGAGCGCGGCGTCGAGTTCGGCGCCGAGATCGTCCACCCGCCCGCAGCGGACCACCACGGCCGCCGGCACCGACCCTTCCGCCTGCACCTCCAGCGACCAGCCCTGTTCGGCGCGGGAGTTGCGGTGCAAACGCGCCCGCAGGAGGTCGTGCCGGTCCAGCACGGCCTGCACGGCCCGCGTCAGGGTGTCCACGTCCAGCGTCGCGGGCACCGTGAACAGTGCGGTCTGCGAGTATCGGCGGAAGTCCCCGCCGCGGCCCAGCATCCACGCCGCGACCGGTGTCAACGGGACCTCCCCAATGCCCCCTCCGGGCAGCTCGCCGAGGACCACCGCCTGGTCACCCGTGCCGGCCGTCTCGGCCAGCCCTGCAACGGTTTTGCGTTCGAAGACGTCGCGCGGCGAGATCAGTACCCCCGCGGCCTTGGCGCGGGTGGCCAGCTGGATGGACATGATCGAATCCCCGCCGATGGCGAAGAACGAGTCGTCGACGCCCACCGAGTCGAGGCCGAGTACCTCGGCGAACACCCCGGCGAGGACGCGTTCCGTCTCGGTGGCCGGGCTGCGACCGGCCGTCACCCGCTGCCCGAAGTCCGGTTCCGGCAGCGACTTCCGATCGAGTTTGCCGTTCACCGTCAGGGGCACCCCGTCGATGACCACCACGGCTGCCGGCACCATGTGCGGCGCCAGTCTCGCCGCGACGGCGTCGACGATCGCCGCCGAGTCGATCTCGACGCCGGCCTCCGGCACCACGTACCCCACCAACCGATCGTCCAGCTCAGCCACCGCCGACTGCGCCACCCCGTCGCAGGCGAGCAGCGCCGACTCCACCTCGCCGAGTTCGATCCGGTAGCCCTTCACCTGCACCTGGAGGTCGTTGCGGCCGAGATACTCCAACTGCCCGTTCCGGTTCCACCGGCCCAGGTCACCGGACCGGTACATCCGGGCCCCGGGCGTGAACGGGTCGGCGACGAACCTCGCCGCCGTCAGCGCGGGCCGGCCGAGGTACCCGCGCGCGACCTGCGCACCGGAGACGTACATTTCCCCGACCACGCCCGGCGGCACCGGATGCAGTCGTCCGTCCAGCACGTAGACCCTCAGTCCCGGCAGGCCCCGGCCGACGACCGACGCCGACTCCGCCGCCGCGAGGTTCCGGTCGATCGGCAGATGGCTGACGTGCACGGTCGTCTCCGTGATGCCGTACATGTTGACCAGGACGGGCGCGGCGCCGCCCCGACGTTCGTACCAGCGTCGCAGCTGCCCGAAATCGAGGGCCTCCCCGCCGAGGATCACGTATCGCAGGGACAGTCCGGTGCCACCGGCGAGGCGATCCGCCTCCACCAGCTGGTAGAAGGCGGTGGGGGTCTGATTGACGACCGTGACGCGTTCGTCACGCAAGAGGTCGCGGAACTTCTCGGGCGAGCGCGCGGTGAAGTAGTCCACCAGCACCAGTCGGCCGCCGTGGACGAGCGCGCCCCACATCTCCCACACCGAGAAGTCGAACGCCGCGGAATGGAACATCGTCCACGTGTCGGCGGGGCCGAATCCGAACAGCGTCTGTGCGTTCGCCAGCAGCGTGACCACGTTGCGTTGGGTGACCTCTACGCCCTTCGGCCGCCCGGTGGAACCCGAGGTGTAGATCACGTACGCCACCGCATCCGGGTGCAGGGGACGACGACGGTCCTCGTCGGTCACCGGCAGCGGCGAGAACTGCTGCAGCGCATGCACGGTCTCCGGATCGTCCACGACCACCGCGGGAATGCCGGCGGCGTCGAAGGTCTGCGCGTCCGTGGTCGTCGTGAGCACACACCGCGGCCGGGCGTCTCCGAGCAGGAATCGCAACCGCTCCGTCGGCGACGCCACGTCCACCGGTAGGTAACCGGCGCCCGACTTCACCACTGCCAGGAGCGCAACCACCAAGTCGATCGACCGCGTCATGCCCACGGCCACCAGCGTTTCGGCGCCCACACCCTGCACCATCAGCAGTCTCGCGAGCCGGTTCGCCCGCCGGTCCAGTTCCCGGTAGGTCGTCGATGCCTCGCCGCAGCGCACCGCGACCGCGTCGCCGACCGCTGCCACGGACCGATCGAACAGCTCCACCAATGACCCGTCGGCTTCCGACCAGTCCACACGGCCGGTCAAGAACTCGAATTCGGCCGCGCCCAGGATGTCGATGTCCCCCACCGGCACTGCCGGGTCCGCGGCCACCGTTTCGATGACGCGTACGAATCGTTCCGTGAGAATCTCGACGGACTCACGGTCGAACACGTCGCTCGCGTACCGGAATCCCGCGCTGATCCCGGCCGGCTCCCCGCGCTCGTCGACCTGCTCTGCCACACTCAGTTGCACGTCGAACTTCGCCACGTCCAGGTCGACGTCGAGCGACTGGACGGCCAGCCCGGGCAGTTCCAGGCGGGTGCGGGTGGCGTTGCCGAACTCGAGCATCACCTGGAACAGGGGTGAGTGCGCAGTGGACCGTTCGGGTGCGAGTTCGTCCACCAACCGCTCGAAGGGAAGGTCCGCGTGCTCGAACGCACCGAGGTCCACCGACCGCACCTCGGCGAGCACATCGGCGAACGACGATCCTGGCGCCACCGGAGTTCGGAGTACCAGTGTGTTGACGAACATGCCCACCACATCGTCGAGTGCGGCGTGTCCCCGGCCCGCGATCGGGGTGCCCACCACCACATCGTCCGATCCCGACACCCGCTCCAGCAACACGGCCAACGCCGCGTGCACCACCATGAACAACGTCGAATTGCTCTGGCGCGCAAGTTCGGCGAGAGCGTTGTGGACGGCGCGCGGGATGTCGAAGGTGACCACGTCGCCGCGGAAGGACCGCTGCAGGGGCCGCGGGCGGTCCAGGGGTAGCGGCAGCACCTCCGGGAGGCCCGACAACGTCCGGGTCCAGTAGGCGAGCAGCCCGGGAAGCACCGAATCGGGCTGCTCCTGCGTGCCGAGCAACTTCCGCTGCCACAGGCTGTAGTCGGCGTACTGCACGGTCAGCGGCGCCCAGCCGGGTGCCTGCTGCTGCGTGTGTGCGGTGTAGGCGAACATCACGTCCCGCGCCAGAGGCGCCATCGAGAAGCCGTCGGCTGCAATGTGGTGCACGACGATGGCGAGTACGTGCCGCTCGGGGCCGAGTCGCAGTAGGCGGGCCCGGAGTGGAAGGTCCTCGGTGACATCGAATCCCACACCGAAGAACGCGGCCAGCGCGCCTCGAAGCTCACCGTCGGCAACGGGCACCGGGCTCAGGTCGGGAGAGGCGGGCGCGGAATCGACGATCACCTGCCGGGGCCCGTCGACGGAGCCGGGGAACACCGTCCGTAGCGACTCGTGGCGCTCGATGACGTCCCCGAACGCAGCCCGCAGTGCGCCCGGGTTCATCACTCCGTCCAATTGCAGGGCGATCGGAAGGTTGTAGGCCGGCGACGAGGTGTCGAACTGATTGACGAACCACATGCGCTCCTGTGCGAGCGAGAGGGGAATTCGATCGGGCCGCGATCGTGAAATGAGGGGCCTCGCGGCGAGCGCCGGGGAGGCTGGACTCGTCGTCGCGGTCGACTCGATCGCGACGGCCAGATCGGTCACCACCGGTGCATCGAACAATGCCGCGACACCCAGGTCGCTGCCCAGCGCGCTGTTGATCCGTGCCACCGCTCGGGTGGCGCTGAGCGAGTCCCCTCCGAGTGCGAAGAAGCTGTCGTCCGCGCCGACCCGGTCCATGCCGAGAACGTCGGCGAAGACCGTCGCCACCGCCTCCTCCGCGGGGGTGCTCGGGGCGCGGTTCGCGGTCGTGGTGAATTCCGGCACGGGCAGCGCTTTCCGGTCGAGTTTGCCGTTCGCAGTCACCGGCAGTTCCGGGAGCACGACCACCACCGAGGGCACCATGTACCCGGGAAGCGCGGCTGCGGCGGTCGCGAGCACGGCCCGCTCATCCACCACCTTCCCGTGCGCCGGTGTCACGTACCCGGCCAGATGGTCCCCGGCCGCCCCGCTGCCGAGCACGACGACCGCCTGCGCCACACCCGCGTGCCGCCGCAGCGCCGCCTCGACCTCCGCAGGCTCGATGCGCTGACCGCGCAGCTCGACCTGGAAGTCGGTTCGCCCTAGGTATTCGAGCTGCCCGCCTGGCAACCACCGCACCAGGTCCCCGGTGCGGTACAACCGCGCACCCGTGACATCCCCCGTCGCTCCGCCCGCCCCGCCCCCGAACGGATTCGCGACGAACCGGTCCGAGGTCAGATCGGGGCGGCCCTGGTAGCCGCGAGCCAATTGCACACCGCCGAGGTACAACTCCCCCGCGACGCCGACGGGCACCGGGCGCAGGCGGGTGTCGAGCACATACGTCTGGGTGTTCCACACCGGCGCCCCGATCGGCACCGTGGCCTGCTCCCGCCGGCGGTCGTCCGGGCCTGTCGCGTACCACGTGACGTCCACCGACGCCTCGGTCGGCCCGTACAGATTGTGCAGCTCCGCCCCGCTGGCGCCGTGCATCCGTGCGACCGTCGGTGGCGCCAGCGCCTCACCGCTGGCGAAGACCCGGCGCAGCGAGCCACATCGCCCGATGTCCGATCCGGCCAGAAACACCTCGAGCATCGACGGAACGAAATGCACGGTGGTGACCGACTCCTCTCGGATCACCCGCTCGAGATACACCGGGTCGCGGTGGCCGTCCGGCTTCGCGATCACCAGCCGGGCACCGGTTTCCAACGGCCAGAACAACTCCCACACCGACACGTCGAAGGTCACCGGCGTCTTCTGCAGGACCACGTCCTCCGACGTCAGCGGATACCGGTCCTGCATCCACAACAGGCGGTTCGTGATCCCCGCATGCGGCACCGCGACGCCCTTGGGCCGGCCGGTGGAACCCGACGTGAAGATGACGTATGCCGGATTTCGCGGATCGAGCGGTGCCACCCGGTCCCCGTCCCGCACCGGGGCGGCCGAGAGCCCGGACACATCGAGGGTGTCCAGCTCGACGACGGCCGCCGCGTCGGGCACTCCCGCGCGATCCGCGGTGGTGGTCACGATCAGCACCGGGTCGGCCGTCGCCACCACGTACTCGATGCGCTCGGCGGGCTGATCGGGATCGATGGGGACGTAGGCACCCCCCGCCTTGATCACCGCGTAGATCCCTACCAGCAGGTCCACCGACCGGCGCACCGCGACGCCCACCAGCGACTCCGGACCCACGCCCGCCGAAATCAGATGCCGGGCCAACCGGTTCGCGCGGGCGTCGAACTCCGCATACGACAACACGATCCCGTCGAACGTGACTGCCGGCGCGTCGGGGGTCCTGGCGACCTGCGCGTCGAACAACTCCGCCAGCGTCGTGTCCGGCACCGTGTGCGCCGTCGCGTTCCAGGTGTCGAGAACGAGGTCCCGCTCGCCCGGTGCGAACAGGTCGACCGCACCGACGGCCGTGCCCGCGTCCCGTGCGACGGTCACGAGGATCGCGGTCAGCCTCGCGGCGAGCCGGGTGGCCGCACTCCGGTCGAAAACTCCCGGCTGGTACCGCAGACTCAGCCGCAGTCGGGGTTCGAGGACCGACAGCAGCGTGAGGGGGTAGTGGGTGGCGTCGCGGGCGTCCAGGCCGGTCACACGCATCCCCGCGACGTCGGTGGTCTCGTCCAGCCCGGAGGTGTCGATCGGGTACGACTCGAACACGGACAGCGTGTCGAACAGATTTCCCAGACCGACGCGCGACTGAATCTCGCCGAGGCCGACGTGGTGGTGATCGAGCAGCGCTGCCTGTTCTGCCTGCAGGCGGGCGAGGAGTCCGACGAAGGTCTCGTCCGGGTCCACCCGGACCCGCACCGGCAGGGTGTTGACGAACAGCCCCAGCATGTTCTCGACACCGTCCAGTTGCGGAGGACGACCCGAGACGGTGGCACCGAAGACGACGTCGTCACGCGAGAGCAACTGGGAGAGCAGCACCCCCCACGCCGCCTGCACCACCGTGTTCATCGTGACCCCGGCCCGCTCCCGAACGGCGGCGAGCGCCTCGAGCACCGGCGCGGACAGCGCAATGTCGACCTCGCCGGGCACGCCGGAGCGTGCCGACGTCGCCCGCGCCGCCAGCAGCGTCGGCTCCTCGAGCCCGGCCAGCGCCTCCTCCCAGGCGCGGATCGACGCGCCCGTGTCGCGGTTCGCCACCCATTCCAGATACGTGCGATACGACGGTGGCTCGGGCGAACAGGCCGGGTCGTCGTCGGTGTAGTGCGCCAGCAATTCCCGCACCAGCAACGGCATGGACCAGCCGTCCAGGACGATGTGGTGGTTCGTGACGGCCAGCACGAAGCGCTCCGGGCCGGTGCGGATCAGCGTCAGCCGCAGCAGCGGCGGTGTATCGAGGTCGAACCGGGCGGTGCGGTCCTCGTCGAGTAGTCGTGCGAGTTCCGTCGGGGCGGCCGACCCGTGGCCGGTCAGATCCACCTCCCGCCACGGCAGCTCCACCGCGTCGACCACCAACTGCGCGGGTGCCCCGTCGTCGTCGTAGACGAACCCCGTCCGCAGATTCGGGTGACGGGCGACCAGTGCGGACGCGGCGGCGCGCAGACGCCCGGCGTCGACCGCACCCGCGAGGTCGATGCGAAGCTGTGCCGTGTACACGTCCACCGACGCCGCAGCCAGAGACGCATGGAACAGCAGCCCCGACTGCAGCGGAGACAGGGACCAGACGTCCCGCAGCGCCGGGAACCGGGACTCCCACCGCTCGATCTGCCGCTGACTCACCGTCACCAGCGGAATGTCGGACGGCGACAGTCCGCCCGAACCCGGTCGGGCCGAATGCCTCGCGAGTCCGTCGAGGGCGCGGCGCCACAGCTTCACGAACGCCACCACCTCGGCCTCGCGCAGCACCTCCCGGGGAAAGGTGAACGTCGCCCTCAGACGCGGTCCGTCCGGGCGATCCTCGACGACGGCGTTGATGTCGATCACCGACGCGACCGGCATGTCGGGGTTCTGGGTTCCACCGAACTCGCCGCTGCCCTCAACCGGCTCCCAGTCGCCCGGTCCGCTCGTCGTGCTCACCCGCCCCAGATAGTTGAAACTTACTTGTGGACAAGGGAATCGGCTCAGGGTCTCCGCAGCCTCACTGTCGAGGAAGCGCAGCATTCCGAAACCGATCCCGTGATCCGGAATCGCGAGCAGCTGCTCCTTGACGGCCTTGACGGCCTGCCCGGTCGCGCGTCCCCCCGCGATGGCGTCGTCGACGTCGATTCCGGTCAGATCCAATCGCGCCGGATACCGGGTGGTGAACCAGCCGACGGTGCGGGACAGGTCCGCGCGGCCTTCTCGGGCGAAGCCTCGGGCATCTGTTGCGACGACGCTCTCCTCGCGACCGTGCCCCTCGAGGTCGATCAGGGCGTCCGACACCGGAACACCCCGTTCCCGTCGCCATGCGATCAAGGCCAGTGCCACGGCGGTGAGCATCCCGTCCACCACGTTTCCGTGGAACGCCCGCGGCAGTGTGGTGAGCAACGCACCGGTCACGCCCGGCGGCACCGCGACGGCGACGGTACCGACGGTCGCGTGAACGTCCCGCGTGGGATCCAGCGGGCGCGCACCGATCAGCGGGTCCTGACCGTCGAGGATCCTCTCCCACAACGCGAGTTCGCCCGTTCGTTGCCACACTGCATCGCGCAGGCCGTGCGACCACCGCCGCATCGACGTCCCGACTGCCGGTAGCGCGGGAGTCCGACCGGCCTGCAGACGGCTGCATGCCGACGCGAGATCCGCGACGAGAATGCGCCACGAGACGCCGTCGACCACGAGGTGATGCACCACCACGAGCAGTCGCCCGGCGTCGTTCGGGACGTCGAACCAGACCGCCCGCACCATACCGGCGGTCGCCGGATCCAGGTGGTCCGCCGCTGCGTCGAGTTCGCTGGCCGCGAGCGAGGTGAAGTCGTCTCCCTCCACCGTGTCGACCGGCACCCGACGCACCAGCGCGTCCGCCGGAACCGATCCGGTCGGCAGCACGTCCATGCCGTCTGCGAGCAGACGCGCGCGGAGCATGTCGTGCCGGTCGCGTAGCGCCTCGACGGCTTCGGCGAGAACCTCGAACGTGAGACCGGCGGGGGCAGTCAGCAACAGCGCCTGCGAGAACCTGTCGAGCCGTCCACCGCTCCGCCCCGACAGCCATCGCGCGACGGGTGTCAACGGCATGGGGCCGACGCCACCGCCCGGCAACTCGTCGAGCACCACCGCGCCGACATCGTCGAACCTCGCCCACTCGGCGAGACCGGCAACGGTTCTGCGATCGAACACGTCTCGGGGAGAGAGGATCACGCCGGACGCTCGCGCGCGGGCCACCAACTGGATCGACATGATGCTGTCGCCGCCGAGGGCGAAGAACGAGTCGTGTACACCCACCGAGTCCAGTCCGAGGATCTCCTCGAACAGCCCGGCGAGAAGCTTCTCCGTCTCGGTTCGTGGTGGGCGGCTCCCCGGCACCGCGGCTGCGAAGTCGGGCGTCGGAAGGGCTGTGCGGTCGAGCTTTCCGTGGACAGTCAGCGGAAGCGATCCGAGTGTCACCAGCGCCGTCGGCACCAGGTAGGACGCCAACCGGCCGCCGACGAAGTCGAGGACCGCTGTCGAATCGATCGTCGAGCCGGGTTCGGGCACCAGGTAACCGACCAGCCGATCCCGGCCGCCGTCTCCGTTCCACGCGACCGCCACGGCCTGTGCGACATCGTCGTGTGCGAGCAGTGCCGACTCGACCTCGCCGAGTTCGATGCGGAAACCCCGGATCTTCACCTGGGAATCGGTGCGCCCCAGATACTCCAACTGTCCGTCGGTCGTCCAGCGCGCCCGGTCGCCGGTGCGATACATCCGACTTCCCGCCGGACCGTAGGGATCGGCGACGAAGCACGAGGCCGACAGCGCGAAGCGCCGGTGGTACCCGCGCGCGAGTGCGGGACCGGCGAGATACAACTCCCCCGGCACCCCCGCCGGTACCGGGTGCAGTCGCGGGTCCAGCACCACTTCCGCGAAACCGAGACAAGGCGTGCCGATGGTGACCGGCGCCGCCGGCACCAGCGCGGCGCTGATGCTCGAGACGACCGTCGCCTCGGTCGGACCGTAGGCGTTGAACATTCGCCGCCTCGCTCCCCCGGTACCCGGGAGTTCGGTTTCCGCCCACCTCGCGACCAGCTCGGGAGGACACGCCTCCCCGCCCGTCACCACGCACCCGAGGGTGGCAAGGCCGGCCGGATCGACCGACGCCAGCGCCACCGGCGTGACGAAGCAGTGTGTGACCCCTTCGGAGTCCAACAGCCGGGCCAACTCGGCACCGCCGTACAACGACGGCGGTGCGATCACCATGGTGGCTGCCGCGCCGACCGCCAGCAGCAGCTCGAGTACGGATGCGTCGAAGCTGGGCGACGCGAAGTGCAGCGTTCTGCTCTCGGCCGTCGTCGCGAAGGTCCGTCTTTGCTGCGCCGCGAGGCTCGCCAACCCGCGATGCGTGGTCACCACGCCTTTGGGTCTGCCGGTCGAGCCCGAGGTGTAGATCAGGTAGGCCGGGTTGTCGACCCGCACCTTCGATATCCGATCGTCATCGGTGACCGGCGATGCCGGGTGGTTCGACAGCTCGTCCTCGACCTCCGGTTCGCCCAGCACCAGCCACGGCACCGTGTCGGGCACCGCGCCGCGATGCGCCGATACCGTCACGCCCCACGTGGCACCGGAGTCGGTGAGGATGTAGTCGATCCGGGCAGCCGGATGACTCGGATCCACCGGAAGGAAGGCGGCCCCCGACCTGGCCACCGCCCACACGGCCAGCACGGAGTCGACGGACCGCGGCAGGCACAGGGCGACCACGGATTCCGGCCCGACACCGCGCTCGATCAACATGCGGGCCAACTGGTTCGAGCGCTCGTCGAGATCGGCGTAGCGCACGTCGCGGCCTTCGAAGACCAACGCCACCGCATCCGGATCGCGCGCGGCCGCGCCGGCCAACAGATTTGGCAGCGTCCGTGCCGCCACTGCGGCGTCGCCGCGCACCGGGGTCAGTCCGGCGCGCTCCCGGGTGCCGAGGATGTCGATGTCTCCCACTCGGGCGGTGGGGTCGGCAGTGACCGCCGCGAGGATGCGCTGTAGTCGCGTCGCGAACCCGATCGCCGTCTCCTCGTCGAAGAGATCCGTGGCGTAGCCGAGAGATGCTGCGATCCCTGTCGGGTTGCCGCCCGAATCCACCCTCTCGGCCAGAGTCAGCTGCAAGTCGAAGTTGATTGTGTCTGTCGAGACGTCGACGGGCCGGACCCGCAGATCCGGCAGTTCCAGGGTCGGGCGCTCGATGTCCTGGAACTCCACCATCGTCTGGAAGAGCGGCGAGTACGCGGTCGACCTGGACGGATCCAGGACCTCCACCACCCGTTCGAACGGCACTTCCGCGTGAGTGAAGGCACCCAGATCGGCTTCCCGGACGGCGCCGAGAAACTCCGAGAATGTGGCTCCCCCGTCGACGTGGGTGCGCAGCACGACCGTGTTGACGAACATGCCCACCATGTCGTCGAGTTCGCGCTCACCACGACCGGCCATCGGCGTCCCGACGGCGATGTCGTCGGAACCACTCAGTCGTGCCAGCATGATCGCCAGCGCGGCATGCAGCGTCATGAACACCGTCATGTTGTGTTCCCGCGCCAACCGCACCACCCCGGCGTGCACCTCCGGACCGAGCACGAACTCGACGTGGCCGCCGCGGAGCGACCGGACATCGGGGCGTGGTCGGTCGGTCGGCAACTCCAGCACTTCGGGCAGGTCCGACAGTGTGGTGGTCCAGTAGGCCAACTGTCGCGACAGGGGCGACTTCTCGTCGGATTCCGAGCCCAGCCACGCACGCTGCCACAGCGCGTAGTCGGCGTACTGCACCTCGAGCGGCGCCCAGTCCGGTGCCGTGCCGTTCACTCGCGACCCGTACGCGCGCATCACGTCCCGTGCCAGCGGCGCCATCGAGAAACCGTCTGCTGCGATGTGATGCACCACCACCGCGAGCACGTGCACGTGCTCGTCGACCCGCAGCAGGCGCGCGCGCAGCGGGACCTGCTCCGTGACGTCGAATCCCGCCGACAGCACTCGCATCGACTGTTCGTGGAGCTCGGCCTCCCCCGACACACCTATCGGAGCGAGGTCGGGCACCGCGCCCGTCGCAGAGAGGATCACCTGCCGCGGACCGTCGGCGGCGAGTGGGAAGACGGTGCGCACGGCCTCGTGTCGCTCGATCACGTCGGCAACTGCCGCCTGTAGGGCATCCACGTCCAGTCGACCCTCGAGCCTGAGTGCGAACGCGACGTTGTACGCCGAGGAGGAGGTGTCGAACTGGTTGACGAACCACATGCGCTGCTGGGCCGGCGACACGGGCACTTCCGCCGTACCTTCCCTCGGTATCAGCGTCGGGCGGAGCTCCGGCCCGTCCCTCGACGCCGCCAGCCGTGCCAGGCCCGCCACCGTGGGGGCGTCGAACACGTCGCGAACACCGATCCGGTTCCCGACGGCTTCAGCGCCCGAAGCTCCGCCCGAGGTGGCCGCATTGATCCGCGCCACCAACCGGGTCGCGATCAGCGAGTTCCCGCCCAGCGCGAAGAAGTTGTCGTTTCGGCCCACCCTCGTGATCCCGAGCAGGTCGGCGCACACCGCGGCCACGATCTCTTCGATCGGGGTGCGAGGGGCCACGAAACCCGCTGCCACGGAATCGAAGTCGGGCTCCGGCAGCGCGGCGCGGTCGACCTTGCCGTTCGCAGTCACCGGAACCGCCTCGAGCACGACCACCACCGAGGGCACCATGTACGCGGGCAGCCAGGTCGCGGCGGTCGCGAGCACGGCCCGCTCCTCCACCACCTTTCCGCTCACCGGCACCACATACCCCACGAGACAGTCACCGGCCGGACCCTCGCCACATAGCACCACCACCGCCTGCGCCACGTTCTCGTGCCGCAGCAACACCGCCTCCACCTCACCGAGTTCGATGCGCTGACCCCGCAGCTTGACCTGAAGGTCGTTGCGGCCCAGGTATTCGAGCTGCCCGCCCGGCAGCCACCGCACCAGATCACCCGTGCGGTACAACCGGCCGCCGGGGGCGACGAGTCCTTCGGTGCCGCCGAACGGATCGGCCACGAACCGGTCCGCCGTCAGATCGAACCGTCCCCGATACCCGCGGGCCAGCTGGACCCCGCCGAGGTACAACTCCCCCGCGACGCCGACCGGCACCGGGTGCAGCCGGGCGTCGAGCACATACGTCTGGGTGTTCCACACCGGCGCCCCGATCGGCACGCCGACCGTGTCCGCATCGGTGACCTCGTGGAACGTCACGTCCACGGCTGCCTCGGTCGGACCGTACAGATTGTGCACGCCGACGCCGGGCACCAGCGCACGCATGCTCGCCGCCGTCCGCGCAGGCAACCGCTCACCCGAAGCGAACACCCACCGCAGGCTCGCGCATCCGGCCGCCGACGGCTCCGCGGTGAACACCGCCAACATCGACGGCACGAAATGCACTGCCGTCACCTCGTGCTCGGCGATCGCGCCCGCCAAGTACGCCGGATCCCGATGACCGTCCGGTCGGGCGATCACCAACCGGGCGCCCACCAGTAGCGGCCAGACCAACTCCCACACGGACACGTCGAACGTAACCGGGGTCTTCTGCAGCACCGCATCGGTGGCGTCCAACGGATACCGGTCTTGCATCCACATCAGACGATTCACGATCGCCGCGTGCGTAACCGCTACGCCCTTCGGCCGCCCCGTCGACCCGGACGTGAAGATCACGTAGGCCGTGTTCCCAGGGCGCAACGGCGCGATCCGATCGAGATCGCGCACCGGGTCGGACGACACCGCGGACACGTCGAGCTTGTCGAGCTCGACGACCGCCACGTCCGCGGGCACCACCGTCCGGTCGTCGGTGGTGGTCAGGACCAGCACCGGAGCGGCCGTCGCCACCACGTGCCCGATCCGCTCGGCCGGTTGATCCGGATCGATCGGGACATACGCCCCGCCCGCCCCGAGCACCGCATGGATCCCCACCAGCAGGTCGACCGAGCGCGACACCGCGATGCCCACTGTCGACTCCGGACCCACTCCCTCCGAGATCAGGTACCGGGCCAACCGATTCACCCGGGCACCGAACTCCGCGTACGTCAGCACCAGGTCACCGCACACCACCGCCGGGGCCGCGGGAGTGCGGACCTCCTGCGCAGCGAACAACGCGGCCAGTGTCGTCGACGGCACCTCGTGCGCCGTCGCATTCCAGGTGCCGGACAACAACTCCCGCTCACCCGGCCCGAGAATGTCGACGTCACCGACGGGAATCTCCTCATCGGCGGTGATCGCCTCGAGAATCCGGACGAACCGCTCGCCGAAGCCCGCCACCGAGCCACGATCGAACACGTCCGAAGCGAAGGTGAACCCCGCGGAGACGCCGGCAGCGGTCCCCGACTCGTCGTACCGCTCCGCAAGCGTCAGCTGCAGCTCGAACTTGGAGACACCGGTTTCGATGTCGAGGACCTCCACCGCCAGCCCCGGCAACTCCACCCTGGGCGCTTCCGTGTTTCGGAACTCCAACAAGACTTGGAAGAGTGGTGGGTACGGCGCCGAGCGACCCAGCGCGAGTGCGTCCACCACGCTCTCGAAGGGCACCGCCGTATGACCGAGCGCCTCCAGATCTGCCTCCCGGGTTCGGGAAAGCACTTGGGCGAACGTCGCTTCGGGCTTCACCGCCGTCCGCAGTGCCAGCGTGTTGACGAACATCCCCACCAGGTCGTCGAGTGCCTCCTCGCCTCGCCCCCCGATCGGCGTCCCGATCGCGATGTCTGTGGACCCACTCAGCCGCGCCGACATCACGGCCAGCGCCGCGTGCATCACCATGAACATCGTGGCGTCGTGTCGACGGGCGAGCAGGAGGAGCCCCCGATGCAGGTCCGCGGGCACCGAGAACGTGACGGTCCCGCCCCGCATCAGCATCGACCTGTCCGCGGGTCTCGGTCGATCGAGTGGAAGGTCGGTCGCGGCGGGGAGGCCGGACAGTGTGGTCTTCCAGTACTCCAACTGCTCCGACATGGTGCTGTCGGGATCGCGCTCACTGCCGAGTACCGCCCGCTGCCACAGGCTGTAGTCGGCATACTGCACCTGGAGCGGTCGCCAGTCCGGACTCTGCCGCCGTACCCGCGCGGCATAGGCGACCGTCAGATCGCGGGCGAGCGGTGCCAGCGACGCCCCGTCCGCCGAGATGTGGTGGACCACCAGCAGAAGGACGTGCTCGCGGGGACCGGTGCGGAACAAGGCGGCACGTACGGGCACCTCTGCGCTCACGTCGAATCCCCGAGCGGCCATCTCGGCGATGCGCGCGCGTACCGCCTCGTCGTCCCCGGCCCCCCTCGGCGCCAGATCGAGGACCACCCGCTCCGGTGGCACGATCACTTGGCAGGCTCCGTCCGCCGAGGCCGGATACACGGTGCGCAGCGACTCGTGCCGTTCGAAGACATCGCCCACTGCCTCACGGAGCGCCTCCGCACGGAGGGTCCCGGTCAGGCGTAACGCCATCGGAATGTTGTACGCCGGCGAGGATGTGTCGTACTGGTTGAGGAACCACAGACGTTGCTGTGCAAGCGAAAGCGGGATTCGGTCGGGGCGCCGTCGTGCCACCAGGCTCGCGCTGTCGGGGCGCCCGGCGTCGGCGCGCCTGGTCCGCGCCGCCAATGCCTCGACCGTCGGCGCCTCGAACAGGGTCCGCACACCGACGTCGACGCCCAGCGCAGCGTTGACGCGCGCCACCACCCTGGTCGCCACCAGCGAGTTTCCCCCGAGGTCGAAGAAGCTGTCGCCGCGACCGACCCGTTCGGTACCCAGGACGTCCTCGAACACCCGCGCAACGGCCTGCTCCACCGGATCGGCGGGAGCACGGAATCCGGTCGCCGGCGACGGGAACTCCGGTGCAGGCAAGGCCGCGCGGTCGAGCTTTCCCACCGGCGTTATCGGCAGCTCGTCCAGAATCACCACGGCAGCCGGGACCAGGTACGACGGCAGTTGCGCGGCGGCGTAGTTCGTCACCTCGGCACCCGTCAGCTGCTGCCCGGCCGCCGGCTGTACGTACGACACGAGCACCGGGTCACCGGCAGGTGCCGTTCGCGGCATGGTCACCGCGGTCCGCACTCGGGGATGGCGGTGGAGGACCGCGTCGATCTCGTCGGGTTCGATCCGGAAACCACGAACCTTCACCTGGAAGTCACTGCGGCCCAAGAACTCCAGCGTGTGATCGGCGCGCCAACGCACCACGTCGCCCGTTCGGTACATCCGGTCACCGGGACCACCGACGGGGTCGGCCACGAACCGTTCGGCCGTCAACGCCGCCTTGCCGTGGTACCCGCGTGCCAGGGCGTCGCCCGAGACATACAGTTCCCCGGCGACGCCGACCGGTACGGGATTCAAGCGCGCGTCGAGGACGACCTCGTTGCAGCCGCGAAGCGGAACACCCAGCGTGACGGGTCCGTTCGGAGACATCGGAGCACTGATGTTCGTCATGACGGTCGCCTCGGTCGGACCGTATGCATTGCACAACCGGCGGCCCGGCGCCCACCGCATCACCAACTCCGGCGGGCAGGCCTCACCCCCGAACACCACGTCCTGAAGGTCGGAGAGCCCTTCGTCCGGTTCGATCGAGCCGAGCGCGGCGGTGGTGATGAATCCCTGGGTGACCCGCGCCGACCTCAGGAGCCGGGACAGCTCTTCGCCGCCGTAGATCGTGGGCGGGACGATCACCATGGTTGCGCCGACGCAGAGGGCGTGGAGGTACTCGAACACGGACGCGTCGAAACTCGGCGACGAGGAGTGCAGCGTCCGTGACGTCCGTGACGCGCCGAACAGTGCGCGCTGCTCGGCGACAAGGTTGTCCAGGCCACGGTGAGTGACCGCAACGCCCTTGGGCCGGCCGGTGGAGCCGGACGTGTAGATCAGGTAGGCGGTGTTCGCCCGGTGCAGCGGCCGGGCCCGGTCGGTGTCGGTGACGACCGACACCGGCTGCGTCGCACAGTGGGACCGGAACTTCGCGTCGTCGAGCACCAGCCACGGGGTCGTGTCCGGCAGCCGCGAACGCTCGGCGGACACGGTCACGCCTACCGCGGCGCCGGAATCGCGCAGCATGTAGTCGATGCGATCGGCCGGGTAGTTCGGGTCCACCGGCACGAATGCCGCCCCCGACTTCGCTACCGCCAGCATCGCCAGGACCGACTCGATCGAGCGGGTCATGCCCAGTGCCACCGAGTTCTCCGGGCCGACGCCGCGGGCGGCGAGGACGCGCGCCAGCTGGTTCGAGCGCTCGTCCAGTTCTCGGTACGTCACCTCGACATCGCGACACGAGAGTGCGGCACCGGCAGGATTGGCTCGGGCGGCCAGGTCGAACAACTCGGGCAAGGTGTGTTCCGAGTGGCCCGGTGCGCCGCGCGCGGGAAGAAGTGTGGCTCGTTCGGTGTCGGAGAGGAGGTCGATGTCGCCGACGCGGATCCACGGGTGGGATGTGCCCGCCTGAAGGACTCGACGGAACTGCTCACCGAGCCGACGTACCGTTTCGGCGTCGAACAGATCGGTGGCGAACCCGAGTGATGCCGTGATGCCCGCCGGGTTGCCGTTGGCGTCGAAGACTTCCTCCGCGGTGGCCCGCAGGTCGAGTCGGCCGATCTCGGGGTAGGGAGTCGCGGTGGTCTGGGACCCGTCCCGACGCTCGAACAGCACCTGGACGATCGGCGCGTACGCGGGCGACTCGCGGGCCTCGAGCACCCGCGGCAGCTGCTCGAAAGCGACGTCGCAGTGCGCGAATGCCTCCCGGTCGGCGTCGCGGACGTGGCCGAGGAGGTCGGCGAAGGACATGCCCGGTTCGACACGGCTCCGCAGCACCACGACGTTGTGGCCCTCCTCCACCGTGGCCGGCGTTCCTACCGCGACATCCGCGCCGCCCCCGACCCGGCTCAACAGAACGGCGAAGGCCGTGTGCAGGACCGCGAAAGAGGTCGCGCCGTGTTCGTGTGCGAGCGCGAGCACGCGGCGATGCGTGTCCACGTCGATCGGGAACTCGACGCGGTCCCCATCGAGCGATTGAGTGGGGGGCCTGCCCCGATCGGACGGCAGGTTCAGCAGTTCCGGAAGCCCCGTGAGCCGTTCGCGCCAGTAGGCGCGTTGCTCCGCCTCGAGACGCAGCCGCTCGCCTTCTCGGGCGCTCGCCCCGTGGATCGTCGCGAGGGCGGTCGTGGGGTCTGCCGCGACGAACTCTTCGAGCAACTCGACGAACTGACGGTGGTACCGGCGCAGCGCCACATCCTCGTAGCGGTTCGGATTCGCCCGGAAGTCGACGAAGATCTTGGCTGGTGTACCTGTCGGGTAGACGTTGACCAGGAGATCTTCCACTGGACCGGACGTGACGATGTGGTACTCGCCGACCAGGGGGCCCAACCGTATGTCCTGCCGGAAGAGCATGACGTTGACCATCGGTCCGTGGAGCCCGGCGTGATCGCGCGTGCCGACGTCGCGTCGAATGTCGTCGAGACTGCACCGCTGATGCCGCAACGCGCCCGTCAGCGCGCCCCCGACCCGCGACACGAGGTCCGTGACGGTGTCTTCCGGTTCCACCGAAATCGCCAGCGGCGCGACACTGACGATCATGCCGCCGGAATCGCGCAGCACCGACGTTGTCCGGCCGGACATCGGAACCTGCACGAGGACAGTGGTTCTCGCGGTGCACCGAGACAGGAAGCAGGCGAAGGCGGCGATGGTGGTGACGGCCGCGGATGCGGTTGCCTGCCGGTCGGAAGCCGGCAGGAGCCCGGCGCGAGCCGCCTCGGAGAGGACTGCGCTCACGACCTTGCTGCCTGCGAGTGCCGGCGCAGGGCCGTGCGCCAGAGTCGATCCTTCGGAGGTCGCGAGTCGCTCCGCCCAGTACTCCCGATCCGCCACGAACCGTTCGGAGGATCGATAGCGGGCGTCGATGTCGCACAGTTGACGGAGGGTGGCGGCTCGGCACGGATCCGGGTCGCGACCCTCCAACGACGCCGTATACCGGTGCGCGATGCGGTTGAGCATCGTCATCGCGGCGTATCCGTCGAGCGCGACGTGGTGGATGCGGCTGTACCACAGGAAGTGCGACGTTCCGACGCAAAGCACAGCAGCCTTGAAGAGTCGATCTGAACCGAGCGCGACCTGAGTCTGGTAGTCCCGGTCCATCCATCCGTGTGCGGCTGCGACCGGGTCGGCCTCACCACGGAAATCGATGAAGTCGATCGACACATCGGTCGACTGGTCGACGTACTGCATCGGTTCGCCGTCGACCTCGATCACCTTGACGAAGGGCGACTGGAACTCGCGACCCGCGGCGACGGTTTCCCGGCGCAACAGGTCGATGTCGAGATCCCCGTGCAGTTCCACGTACTGCGCCACCGTGATCGGCACCGCGGGTTCGAGTTGCTGCGCAAACCAGGTCGCACGCTGCGCCGCCGACAGCGGGAAATTCACCGCGTCTGTGATCTGCGTAGCCGGCCGCGGGGCATCGACGGGCTTCACGGCGGTTCCTCACCGTCGGCCGTCCGCGCCCGGTGACAGTGCGGTCGCCTCCCCGTCCGAACTCGCGAATGCGGGAGCCGGAAGCTTCTCGCCGTCCCCGTGATCATCCGTTTGCCGCTGTCAGGGCACACAAACTTCATCGTTGCACACGGAGTCGCGGCTCGGTTCGTCGAAATTTGCCGACCCCGCGTCGGGACCAGGCAGAGCCCGTCTACTCACCTCCGCCCCGGTGCCGTTTGTCGGCTTTCGGCACGGTGAGCAGGAGTTGGAGCACGACGCGGACCTTCACGACTTCGGGCGGCGTCTGGTCGAGCGAGTTGCGCATGTCCCCGCGCGGATGTTGCGGAATCCAATCGGTTGACCTGCTTGACTTGACCTACTTGACCATGGAGGATGGGGTCATGAGCAGCCCACTGACCGAGGTCATGGCAGCGGAACTCGCAGCCAGCGGCATCGACGAGACCGAGTTGAACCCCGCCGACGTCCAGTACGTCGAGCACCGCATTCGCGACGTGCTCTCCGGGCTCAAGGCCCGACGCGCCTGGGAGAACCACATCGGGCCGATCCTCACCCACAAGCAGACCCTCGAGGTGACCGGCTGGACCAAGCAGGCGCTGAGCCAGGCAGTCCGCGAGCACCGCGTGCTGCGCCTCGTGGCCGAGGACGCGTCCACCGGCTACTCGGTAGCGGGCTTCGACGACAACTCCCCCGCACGGCCGCTGCCCGGCGTCAAGGACGTCCTGCGGGTCTGGTCGCACGCCGACCCGCGCGGCTGGATGGTGGCGTCGTGGCTGATGAGCGAGCAGCCCGAACTGGGCGGCCGCACCCCGCGACAGGCGCTGCTCGACGGCGACCGGACGCCCGCGCTCGAACTCGCACGCCAGGCCTCGGATCGAGTGGCCGCGTGAGCGCTCCCCGCGCCACGCAACACCTCTCGTCACCCCCGCCGCCGGATCACCTTCGAGACCGCTTCCCCGCCATCGACGTTCCCGCGGGCACGACGTTGCATCGCACCCACGGCGCGGCGTTCGCGCCCTGGTGGTTCGGCAGTCGAGGGCACGGACGGTTCGACCTCGCCGACCCGCGCGGCACCTGCTACACCGCGGAGTCGGAGCAGATCACCCTGCTCGAGACCTGGGGCGGCATCCGGGTCATCCCCAGCGCCGAACTGGTCGGGCGGGCCATCTCGCGCCTCGAACTCGCCGCGCCGCGGCGGGTCGCGGACCTGACCTCGAACCTCGCCGTGCAGTTCGGCGTGACCGCCGAGATCTTCACCACCGCGGACTACCACCTCACCCAACTGTGGGCAGCCGCCCTGAACGCGGCCGGATACGACGGCGTCCGGTACTGGGCCCGGCACGACCTCACCCACGACCGCGCCTGCGTCGCACTGTTCGACGACGGCGGCGACCGGACCCACTCCCGCGCCGCCGCCAGCGACTACCTGGTCGCCCGCACCGACAAGCTCGCCGCCCGCGGTGGACTGTTCGACGAGCTGCGCGCCACCTCCGGCATCGCGGTCCTCGCCATTCCCCACTCGCTGTAGCGGACCAGCTCGAGCCTCGGATCCGTATCGATTCGCTCGAAATCGACCCGGCCGTCCGTCGACGTGCTCGACCATGGTCGGGTGGAGGCCATTCCGCGCACAACCGAGCACGAGGCGGTGTCCGGCGTCGTCGGCGCCGGCGCGGCCCGGTGGGCGACGATCTCCTCGGCGGCGGCTCCGGTGCTGCTGGTCGGCGGCTGGTTGGCCGCGGGCAGCAGGCAGCCGCCCGCCTACAGCCCGGTCCGGCAGTCGATCAGCGTGCTCTCCGGTGACGCCGCAACCGACCAGTGGGTGATGACGACCGCCCTGATCGCGGTGGGCATCTGCCAGTTGGTCACCGCCGCCGGACTGTACGGGGTGCGCCCGGCGGCCCGTATCGTCCTCGCCGCCTCGGGCCTGGCCGGCATCGCGATGGCGATGATTCCGCAACCGGAGGTCGGGTCGATACCGGCGCATGTCGCCCTCGCGGTCATCGGCGCCATCACCATCACGCTCTGGCCTGCCTTCGTCGGCTCGCGGGCGTACCGCTGGCCGTCGGTCCTGAGCGTCCCGGCCTCGACGGTGGTCACGCTGGTCTTCGTCGTGCTGACAGTCTGGGTGCTCGTCGAGGCACAGGGCGGCGCGAACTTCGGCCTGTCCGAACGGATCTGCACGGGTATCGAGTCGACGTGGCCGTTCCTCGTCGTCCTCGCACTCAGGCGCAGCGCACCGTAGCTGCCGTTCGGGTCTGTCGTATCGGTCAGACAAGATGGACCCCATGCCCGGACAGCATCGGCTCGCACCCTGGTTCGAGGAGTTCCTCGTTCACCGCAGCACCGCCAAGCCCTCCCCCAACACCCTCAAGGCGTACCGGCAGGACTACCAGTCGATCGCCGAACCCCTCGCGCGCGGCGCGGGGATGGCGGTCGCCGCGCTGACGGTCGAGGTGATCGGCAAGGGCACGATGCGCGCGGCGTTCGCGGAGTATGCCCGAAGCCACCAGGCCGCCTCCATCCGGCGCTGCTGGTCCACCTGGAACATGCTGTGCGAGTTCCTGTTCACCGCCGACGCCATCGTCGCGAACCCGATGTCGTCGGTGTTGCGGCCGAAGATCCCCAAGACCGTCCCGAAGTCCTTCCGTGCGGACTCGGTCGAACGGCTGATCGCGACACTGCAGTCGCCGGATGCGGGTGACGCGCGCGCCTGGCCGGAGCGGGATTTCGCGTTGATCCTCACCGGCCTGCTGACCGGAATGCGCTCGGCGGAACTGATCGCCGTCGATCTCGGTGACCTGCGCGACGACGCGGGCGGCGGGCCCGGTGCCGCCAAGGTCATCCACGTGCACGGCAAGGGCAACAAGGAGCGCGTGGTCACGGTGGAACCGGTGGTGGTCGACGTGCTCGGCGACTACTTGGTCAGCCGGTCCGAGCGGTTCCCGGACACCGTCCGCAGGCGGTCGTCGACCGGCGCGGGTCCGTGGGACCGGTTCCGGCCCGCGGATCCCATGTTCGTCGGACGTGACGGGGAGCGGATCACCCGAGGAACCCTGCAGTACCGCGTCGAACGCGCGTACCGCCGCGCCGGCATCAACGGTGACCGGGCGAAGGGTGCTCTCGTACACCAGCTTCGGCACACGTTCGCCACGGCGATGGCGGACCAGAACGTGAGCGTCTACACGCTGATGCGGATGCTCGGCCACGAGTCGATGAACACCACCCAGCGCTACACCACGGGTGCGGGAGCGGCCGTTCGCGATGCGGCTGCACTCAACCCCGCGTACGCGCTCATCGGGCGGAGAGCCAGACCGTACACCGCGCCGCGCGACTAGAGCGCCCCTCCTGGCTCCCTAGCAGTGCAACGAGGCGCACTCACCGACTGACCGGAGAAACCGAGCGGCCCCCTCACACAGGGAGTCTGACGGGGCCGCTCTTCCGCGGTCGGTGGGGCGTCGGGAGATCAGGCGGGGAGCTTGATGTGGGCCTGGGTCTTCCCGAGAACCGTCTGACCACCGGAGGAGACGGTGACGTCGATCCGGGCGGTGCGCTCCACCTCGTCGAGCCGGGCGACCTTCGCGGACACCGTCAGGTCAGCACCGGTGAGCGGGTCGACGACGACCGGCCGCGTGAACCGGGTCTCGTACGAGACGACGGCGCTGGGGTCGGCAATCCAGTCGACAACGGTCTGCAGGGCCAGGCCTGCGGTGAGCATGCCGTGGGCGAGCACGCCGGGCAGACCGACCTCGGCGGCGACGGCATCGTTGAAGTGGATCGGGTTCAGATCACCCGATGCGCCGGCGTAACGGACGAGATCGCCACGAGTGACGGTCAGATCCGCCTTCGCGACGATCGCTCCGACTTCGAGGTCGTCGAAACGGGGGGTGGCGCCAAGGATCATGCGACGCCTCCTCGGCAGAGCAGGGTCGAGGTGACGGTGGCGACGAGCTCGCCTGTCTCGTCGTGGATCTCACAGACCGTGGAAAGGATGGTGTTGCCGGCGCGTTCGGTGACGTCGGTAATGGTCAGGGTGGTGGCCAGGTCGTCGCCAGCCACGATCGGACGCTGGTGTTCGATCTTCTCCGACCCGTGGACGACTCGACTCGGGTCCAGGCCGGTGTCCGGGGTCTGCACGAGCTGCATCACCGCCGGGCTCTGGACCACGGTGGTGAAGGTGGTCGGTGCGATCACATCAGCGAATCCCGCGGCCCGTGAGGCCCCGACGTCGTGGTGAAGCGGGTTCGTCGAACGCAGCGCACGCGCGAACTCGCGGACCTTCTCACGGCCGACGAGGTACGTCGTCGGTGGGAAGACCCGCCCAGCGAGGTTTGGACTCAGTGATGGCATCGGATGAGCCTATCGGCGCGTGGCTGGCGCTCTGCGTGGCCTTGAGCCTGGGTTGAGTTGACGGGGACGGTGACCTCTTCTCAGGCGACCACGACCCGGGTCATCACCCGATTCGGGTCGAAGCTGCCGGTGCTGAACGACTCGGTGGTCGCGGTCAGGCAGGCGGGGCCGCGAGCTGGGGAGGGTGCGACGTCGACCTCAGGCGGATCGGTGCCGCTATCGAGCCTTGGTGAGTTATGTCCCGAGGTCTGTACGGCCCGTGCAGAACTCCGAGACTCAGGCACATGTGGAGGAACTCGGTCCCGATCGGCCGACGCATCCCCCGTGGGGCCGGGAACCCTAGGCCGGACAGCAACTTCGGGCGCTCGGCCCCCGCTCGCGCGCACTGCTCCGGCGAAGCACCTAGGCCGTGTTTCACAGGCCGGCGAAGGGTGTGTCGTTGCGCGTCGATGAGTGAGGCTATGTCGCCGACCCCACCGCGTGGGCCTGAACCCCCGACGAACTAACGCCGACCACCACTAGTTGGTGAATCTGAGCGTGTCTCCCCAGTTGCCGATTTCCCAGCTCCCGTTGTAGCCCGAGAACCCGCGGTCCGTCTTGGTTGCTGTTCCACTTTTCTGATCGGGATTATCTGCCGTGGCAGTGATCTCTGCGATCTGGATCCCGAATTGGGTGATCGAGCCCCACTGCTGTATTTGACTCTGCATCTGCTGGATGTCGCGTCCGGCACTATTGCCAGAGTCGGGCTGGATTGCCGCCTTGTACGCACGCGCCGACGTCTTTATTCCGTTAAAATAGTCGAGGTAGCTTTGCTTGATAGGCCCGTTCAGTTGATCGCACATCTTGTCGCACTGTGTGACTACGTTCTCAATGTCCAGGATTTCAAACACAACGTCCGCTACCGACATGACGACTGCGACAACTGTGATGAACTTGCCGACAGCATCCATGGCACCAAAAGCAGTGGCGTCCACTTCCTCCAGAGGAAGGCCGGCAGCTTCTGCTTGTTCCTTAATGGTGGCGTTCGCAATTTTCAACTTGTAGAACATAATCGCTATGCACGCATTTTGGACAATGTATATCTCAGTCTTGCCGGGGAAATCAAAACCCGCCAGAAAGTCCATGAATTTCTTGACGTCGGCATCAGTCTTCTTACTGAGATTCAGCGTGTCCAAAGCATCGTAGACCGCGTTTATCTCGTCGCTGTTGTATAGACGCCGCGCGGACTCAGCGTACTGCCTGAAAGTCCCGACATCCAACGTCGTGTTTCTCTGCACCTGCGCCAGGAATTGCAGTAGAAGGCCGCGACATGTTCGCGTGTCGAGGCCCACCGGAGCCTTGCTCGCAATCAGATTGTTGTTTTGCTTGTATTTATCGACGTAATCACTCACCTGCGAGTTGATTTGACCGGAGATGTCAGCGTCGGCCGATGTCAGCTTATTGTTGAGTTCGGTCGACTTCGATGAAATTACCTTTTGCTGAATTATCTCAGCAGCCTGGAGAGCGGCGAACGCTGCCATCCCAAGTCCGAAAGACCAGATTGCAGCTACCGCGGCTCCGTCGGCGGCAATCTGGGTAGCGTCCGCTGCAACGGTCAGGTCACGCACCTCGCACGACAAGTCGTACAGAGTCGTGAATTCGGCGTTGACCGCCGTGTCTGAATCGAATTCTCCAAGATTTACGAAGAGAGCCTGCTCAGAAATAATGCGGTCGATGTTTTCGTCTGATTCGGTCTCCCAGGTAGACATGTAGTTCAAGTAGGTGATGAGGTCCGTGCTGCCCATGTCAGGTCGCCTTTCGAATTGACTCTTCAACCGACGTACCGCCGGCCGTCGTGAAGCTGTGGTCCTGCTGACGTAGTGCGGTGGGGCCGCGGATTCCGGCGGGTAGATCGCGCGGAAATCCGCGCCATCACCTCTTACCGCGAACGGTGACGGTGTCTCGCACCGCATGGACGAGGAGTCAGAGGTGAAGAATCGGCGCGCCCGGCGTTCCGATGTTGCCCTCTTCGAGGTCAAGTCGGTAAAGCGCCAGCGATTGTATGCTTTTCGTTCTATCGGCCGCTGTCATGTTTGCCCCCTGTTTCCGTTTGCCTGGACATTGGGATGTGGGCCCGCGAGCGCAGGTCCCTGGACAGTCCCCGCCGGAACGCGTGCGGCGGCACCGAGTCTCGACGGCACGAACGTGCAATCTCAGACCCAGCTGACGATGCGTCTAACATATTGACGCCCTAATCAGGCTATCGCAATCGTGGCATCGGCGCGTTGGGTTTGTCCAGCATTCCCGCTTCATTCGCAGACAACGTTCAAGGGACACAATCTGGTTGAAACATCAATAACAACAGCGCGTTTCGACCAATCTGGTTGAGGCGCGCAGGCCGGAGCACGGCAGGCAGAGCGTGACCTCATCCCCCGCAGTCGGGCGCACGATGGTTCGTCCGGGGTTGTAGTCAGCTTGGCCGACAGCGACATTGGTGCATCTTCCGGTGCACGCGTCGCGGTTGACCCGGGCGGAGATCTACTTCTCGGTCCTGCAACGCAAGGCGATCGCCCCGGCGGACTTCGCCGATCTGGACGCCCTCGCACCCGGATTCTGTCGTTCGAGGACCGCTACAACGCCACCGCCCGCCCGTTCGACTGGCGGTACACCCGGACCGATCTCAACGATTACCTTGCACGGCTGCGTCGCCGCGACCCGGATGCGCCCGGTCCGGAACTCGAGTCGGCTGCCTGACCCCCGACGAACTGACGCCGGTGCCCACTAGCGACACCCCGGAGGCGAAACATGCACTAGCTCAGCAGGATTAGAAGCGCCAGCGTCAGACCGACGATCAGGTAGGTTGCCGTGAGCCAGGGCCACATTGGTCCTCGCCGTGATCTGTCCATGCGGTCGATCAGTCCCATGTCCATGCAGTCCCCCGACCCTGGATCCGTGGTGTGGGTGCTCGGCGTGGCCCTCATGATTCTGTCGACCGAGGTCGTTGCGCCGTTCGCCGATAGACGTACAGTGCCCGGATTCGACGATATGCCGGCCCGGGCACGGCCGGTCGCCGATTGCCCGTGTCGACTCACCCCCGCTGGGCGGAAGTGAGTCGACCCACGTGGGTTCGGGTCGGTGCAGCTGGAACGTTAGTGGGCTGTTGGCTTCTCACGCAGGCAATACGTGTAGGCGCACACAGCTGACACCGGCCGCCTTCGAGGGACCAATCGGCCGGACCCGCTTCGGCGTGGGTCCACGGATGCGGGCCGGGAGGAGTGACAACCTTCGAGCCGATCAGCCCGGTGCCGCCGATGACGACGATCTTCGTGCTCATTCCTTCCGTTCGGGTGTTGCATCACGTGAACGAGATTCCCGCCTTCAGGACTGGACGTGTGACGATTCCGTGACATCACTGACGTGAACACCCGACTGCGCCGCCGGGATGGAAGAGGTCCGGCAAGCAGTTCCGCCGACTCGGCGGCTCGCGTCACCGGGCCGGCCCGGGGCGTGCGCCTGGCATCCGGCGTCGTTGAAAAGTGCGACCGAGTTTGCACAGCTGATGGTGTGCATCCACCGTCGGTGGATGCACACCACGGGGATCGGTGGTGGTTCCGTCACGGGAGGCTCCTCGGATGCCCTCCCCCAGCAACTGATCTGGCGTCCGCCTGGGATGTGCGCGGGGCAACCGGCTAACCGTCGGTGACTGCACCCCGCACGTGGCCGGACCATCACCCCTGATGTGAAGCCGCGGCTGCGGATCAGGACAGCAGCGCCCGCTCGTACTTGCGCACCGACAGTGGAACGCAGACGACCAGCAGCAACGCGACCCACAGCAGGGTGTAGGGCACCGGATGCTGCAGCGGCCACACGTCGGCGACCGGCACCACAGCACTGGTGTTCCCGAACAGTTCGCGGGCGGCCTGCGTGACGGCCGAGACCGGATTCCACTCCGCGAGGGTGCGGAGCACGGGGGGAAAGTTGTCGCTCGGGACGAACGTGTTCGCGATGAAGGTGAGCGGGAAGATGACGATGAACGAGGCATTGTTGACCACCTCGGGTGTCTTGACGGTCAGGCCGACCACCGCCATCAGCCAGGACATCGCGTAGGCGAACAGCAGCAGCAACGCGTAGCCGGCCGCCGCCTCGAGCACGGACGAGTGGATGCGCCAGCCGACGATCAGCCCGGTGATCGACATGATGACGACCGTGAGGACGTTGGTGCCGACGTCGGCGGCGGTGCGGCCGACCACGACCGCCGAACGGGCCATCGGCAGGGACCGGAACCGGTCCATCACCCCCTTCTGCAGGTCCTCGGCGAGACTGGTTCCGGTGATCGTGGCGCCGAAGATCACCGTCTGGACGAAGATCCCGGCCATCAGGAACTCTTTGTAGCTGACCCCCGGAACCGCGATGGCGCTGCCGAACACGTACGCGAAGAGCAGGACGAACATGATCGGCGACAGGGTCGAGAACACCAGCAGGTCGGGCACCCTCTTGACCTTGATCAGATTGCGCTTCGCGACGATCGCCGAATCCCGGACGATCCTCACGGCCGGTCACCGTCCGACTCGTCCACCACATGCCCGGTGAGGCTGAGGAACACGTCGTCGAGGTTCGGCCGCCGCAGGCCGACGTCGAGGACGGCGATGTCCTCCGCCTTCAGCCGTGCCAGGGCCTCCACGAGATCGTCGGTGCCCCCGGATACCGGGACACCGACCCGCCGGGTCTGCTGGTCGATGCTCGGCGGTTCGCGTCCGATCGTGGCCAGCAGCGCGCAGGCGCGTTCGACCTGACCCAGGTCTGCCAGCACGAATTCCAGGCGTTCGCCGCCGACCCGACTCTTGAGCTCGTCGGGCGTGCCCTCGGCGATCACGGAGCCCTTGTCCAGCACGATGATCGAATCGGCGAGCCGGTCGGCCTCCTCGAGGTACTGGGTGGTCAGCAGGATGGTCGTGCCGTCCCGGACGAGGTCGGAGATCAAGCCCCACATCCCGATCCGGCTCCGCGGGTCCAGCCCCGTCGTCGGCTCGTCGAGAAACAGCACTCGCGGCGCGCCGATCAGGCTGGCGCCGATGTCGAGTCGCCGGCGCATGCCGCCCGAATACTGCCGGACGGTGCGGTCCCGCGCGTCGAGCAGATCGAAGCGGGCGAGCAATTCGTCCGCGCGCCTGCGCGACTCGGCCTTGCTGACACCGAAGAGCCGGCCCACCATCTCCAGATTTTCGTACCCCGTCAAATACTCGTCGACCGCGGCGAACTGGCCGGTCAGCCCGATCGTGGCTCGCACTTCGTCGGCCCGGGTCACGACGTCGAGACCGAACACGGACGCGCTGCCGGAGTCGGCCAGGAGCAGGGTGGCCAGGATCCGAACCGCGGTTGTCTTACCCGCACCGTTCGGACCGAGCACACCCAGGACGGTGCCTTCCGGGACCGTGAAGCTCGTTCCGTTGAGGGCCAACGTCTTTCCGTAGTGCAGAACGAGGTCGCGGACCTCGACCGCTGCGACCATGCAGTCTCCCTACCGGGCGTGGGGCGCGCGGTCGCGGGGGTACGGGCCGGGACTCGGACGCGGTCCCGGCTCCACCCGCCGCGACTCGGAGTGATCCGCCGAACTGGGTCGGCGTCCGATCAGGGCAGCGTCCTGAGGAAGTCGAACACCGCGGGCTGCGCCGCCGGATTCGCGTTGACGACACCGGTCACCGCGCCGATGGTCGCGCCGATCGCCGCGCCGGGGATGCACCCGACGAACAGGAAGAGCACGCAACCGACCACCGCACCGATCGCCGCGCCGATATTGGCGTTGACCTGACCTCCGTGCAACCAGCCCCACTCGATCTGGGTAACCATGTTCTGGTACGCGGTCTGGCTGTAGACGGGGTGGACACCGAGAGTGGCGGGGTCCGGCGTCTGCGGGGTCAGGGTCAACGAGCGTCCATCTCCGCCGATCGCGGCGGAGATCGGGACCAGCGCCCCGTCGATGCCGTAGGCGAGCGGAATACGCACGAGCTGGGCGCCGCCGTTGTCGACGATGTCCACCGCGGTCCCTCCCGAAGCGAGCCTGAAGGCGCCCGAATCGAGCACCGTTGCCACCGACCGACCTCCCGGCTGCACCGACGTCTGGTAACCCACCGTCGCATCACCTTGCGGCGGAGCCGAATTGGCATAGGAGGTACCGGCGCCGATCCCCATCGCCGCAACTACGGCCACGGACAACACCGCGGCCCTCTGAAGTTTCATCTTGGGGCTCCTCCGATAGCGGGAAGACGGCCCCGATCAGGTCGTAGACCGTCAGGAACATCCTCTAGAATAGAGTCCGGATGGCTTCGCGTCTGCACCATCCTCGAGGTATCGACGACCCTGTCGCCGACGATGATTCACGCTCGAGCCGTCGTCACCTGGCCCGGAACTCGCAACGAAAGCCGGTGCGCGTCCTTGGGTGTTCCTCTCGTCCGGATCATGGGACCTCGACCGTGCATCGACTGTACGGTCGGGAGGTCGACAACCCAGGCGTTCCAGAACGCTTCCAGTCTCGTCGACCTACCGGTGAGGGTGCCGCACCGTGGGGGCGAGACAGGTCCCGGGCCCACAGCACGCATCGGTGGAGCGACTAGGGCAGCAGGACCAGGGACCCACCTCTCTGGCCGAAATGTCGTATTCGCTCGATAGGCTCTGTCCCCGATGACTACTAGAGCTGACGGCGACAGCCGTCCATTCCAGGTACACCTCGGCGGGATCATCGAGTTGCTCAGTGCGAGCATCTACACCGGGCCGCAGGTCTTCATCCGTGAGCTGCTGCAGAACGGGTGCGACGCGATCGCGGCCCGCCGCGAGTCGGCTCCGGGCCACGACGGCACCATCCGGGTCCTGCCCTCCGACGAGGTGGGTTCGGTGTTCGCGGTCGAGGACGACGGCGTCGGGCTGACGACCGCCGAGGTCGGCGAGTTGCTCGCGACGGTCGGCCGCAGCTCCAAGCGGGACATCCTCGATCTGCCCCGCACGGACCGCCTCGGCCAGTTCGGGATCGGCCTGCTCAGCTGCTTCATGGTGAGCGACGAGATCCGGGTCCGGTCCCGGTCGGTCACCGGCTCGCCCGCCGTCGAATGGGTCGGGCGCGCTGACGGCACCTTCACGGTGACCGAGCTCGCTGACGACCTGCCGGTCGGGACCCGGGTCGAGCTGGTTCCCCGCTACGACGCCACCGGCCTCGTCTCGACCGCCGGCGCGCGCGACCTGGCCGACCGCTTCGGCCGCCACCTTCCGGTGCGTGTCACCGTTGCCGGCGAGCCGGTGACCCGGCCGGCGCCGTTCCTCGAGCGCACGGTCGTCCCGTCGCCCGAGCTGCGTGAGCTGGGCCGGGAAGTCGTCGGTACCGAACCCTTCGCGACCTTTCCGGTGCACGTGCCGTCGACCGGCACCCGGGGCACCGCGTTCGTGCTGCCGTTCGCGCTCTCGCCCGGCCAGCGGCAGTCGAGCCGTGTCTACCTCGGCGGGATGCTGCTCTCCGAGCGGATGGACGATCTCCTGCCGGACTGGGCGTTCTTCGTCCGGTCCGTGGTCGACACCACCGGCTTGCACCCGACGGCCTCCCGCGAATCCCTGATCGAGGACGACGCGCTCGAGGCGACCCGGGCCGAACTGGGTGCCGCGGTCCGCCGTTGGGTCATCGGACTCGCCGCGCAGGCGCCGCGACGGCTCGCCGCGTTCCTGTCGGTCCACCACCTGGCCTTGCGTGCGCTCGTCCTGCACGACGACGAGCTGGCCCGGTTCATCGTTCCGCACCTGCCGATCGAGACCACCGAGGGACCGACGACCTTCGGAGAGGCAGCCCGACGCGGCGTCGTGCGGTACACCCGAACCGTCGACGAGTTCCGGCAGCTAGCCGGCATCGCCCGCCCCGATGCCCCCATCGTCAACGGCGGCTACGTCTACGACGCGGACATCGCCGCGAGACTGCCTGAGTTCGTGCCCGGCGCCGAGGTCGAGATCGTCACCGTCGCAGACGAGATCGACCACCTGGCCATGCCGCCGGTGACCGAGCGGGCCGTCTCGCGGCGACTGCAGGGGCGTGCCGACGCCGCGCTCGCCGACCTCGACTGCGCGACGGCCGTGCGCGCCTTCGAGCCGGACAGCGTCCCGGCCCTGTACGTCGCCGACGAGGCGGTGCTACGCAGTCTGCGGCGCGAGCAGGCGAGCAAGACCGGGGGGATGTGGGCGGACATCCTCGGACGGGTGGACGAGGCCGCGGCGGCCGACGGCGACACCACCGGCAGGCTGGCCCTCAACTGGCGAAATCGCCTGGTGCGCACCCTCGCCACCCTCGACGACGAGGCCGTATTGTCGCGCGCGGTGCGGATCCTCTACGTCCAGGCGTTGCTTGCCGGACACCGTCCGCTGCGGGCCGCCGACCGCGCGGCCCTCACTGACGCCATGACCGACATCGTGCACCTGTCCGTCGGCCTCGACGCCGCCGTGACCACCGATCACACACCAGGTTCCACCACCACCGACAAGGACGACCATGCCGAGTGAGACCACCGTCGCCGATCTGATCGACGAGATCGACGCGACATCGTACGGACCGGCCGAACGCGATCTGATGGAACGCGCGATCACCCTCGCCGAGGAGACCGGCGACGAGGCCTCCGCCTACGCCGTGCGGATGCGGCTGATCCAGTCCGCCTGCCTGACCGGGGACACGGACGCGCTGCTCACCTCGTTCGCCTGGTGCGTCGGCCGCAACGCCGCCGACCCGGCCACCTTCCCCACCCAGATCGACGACCACGACCTGCTGTGGTTCCACAAGTGGGTCGCCGACGCGCTCGCCTCGAACCCGATGTTCCCGCGCACGACGATCGCCGAGTCGATCGAGCAGATGGAGACCGCGTACCGCCAGGCCGGCGTCGGACAGTCCGGGGTGGTGCAGGCCCGGTTCTGGCAGGCGTTCGAGGAGGGCCGGCTCGAGGAGGCCGCCCGACATCTCGACGAGGTTGGGCGGACCCCGCGGGACGAGTACAGCCACTGCGAGGCGTGCGTGCGATCCGAGGAGGCCAGGTTCCGATTCGCCACTGGGGAACTGGAGGCGGGGATCGGCCTCGTGCAGGAGATGCTGGACAACGGACACGGATGCGCCGAGGAGCCGGAACGGGCGATGGCCCACGCCCTGGTCCCGCTGCTGCGGACCGGTCGACTCGACGACGCCGAACGGTTGCACACGCGGGGCTACCGGCTCGCCCGCGGCAACGCCACGAACCTCGACATGATCGGACTGCACCTGATCTTCCTGTCCGTCACGGGCAACCATCAGCGTGCCCTCGAGGTGCTCGAGCGGCACATCGGCTGGCTGGCGCACGACACCCTCAACGCGACCGCACACCTTGACGCCCTCACCGCCTTCGCGGTGACCTGCTCTGCGGCCGGCCGCGCCGGGCTCGGCCACGAACACGTCCGCGGGGCCGACGCCGCACCACTGCACCGCTTCCTCGGTACACACGCAGGCCCATGGACGGTCGACGAGCTGGCGCAGACCTGCTGGCGCGCCGCAGAGGAGCTCGCGGCCCGCTTCGACGACCGCAACGAGACCGCATTCCGCAGCGACAAGGTCGCTGCCGCAAGGGTTCTCGTGGAGCAGCACTGGGACCTGCCGATCGGTGCCGCACATCCGCTGCCGGCGTCGCCCGTCGCGGCGGACCCGGTCGCGGCGGCGGCGTTCGTCGACGACATGGCAGTGGCCCGGGCGGACGAGCGGGTCGACACGATCTTGGACGACGAGGGCTTGGATGCGGCACTGACCTGGGTCGAGTCCGAACTGGTCGCCGCGACGGCGCCCGGCCACCGCACCGTGCTGCTGCGGTTGCTGGCCCAGTTGCTCGCCGGCTGCGGCCGGTTCGAGGAGGCGCTGATCGCCGCCGACGGTGCCCTCGACCTGTCGGCTGCTCACACCGCGCGGTCCGTGACCGCCGCGCTGGCCGCCCTCAGCGCCCAGGTCTGCGACGACCTCGGCCGGCTGGACGACGCGGCCGCCCGACTGCGACTGGCCGCGAGGGAAGCGGAACTGGCCGGCGAGGAGTCCGTCGTCTACCGCTACCGGCTCGGCGTCGTGCTCGTCCGCTCCGGACACCCGGACGAGGCCGTGGACGAGCTCACCGCGGTCGCCCGGACCGAGGAGGCGCAGGAAGCGGAAGCCGCGGATCGCGCACTGACCCTGCTGTGGCTCGGCCACGCGCAGCGCGACACCGGCGAGCCGGGTGACGCGGTGTTGGCGTGGACCGAGGGCCAGGAGCTCGCCCGGGCGGGCGAAAACCACGAGCTCGCCACGCAGATCGGCCGGGAGCTCGGGCTGATGATGATGCGGTTCGGCGACGAGGACGCCGTCGAGGTCCTCGACGAGGCGGTCGAGGACGCCCGGCCGCTCACCGACCGCCCCGATGTGCTCGCCGACGTCCTTCACGCGCGTGGACGGGCCCGGGTCGAGTTCGGCGACGAGGACGGGCTCGAGGACCTGCGTGCCGCGGCAGAGCATCCCGACCCGTGGACTCGCGCCGACATCGAGGACTCGACCGCCCGGGCACTGGCCGAACTGGGCCGACACGACGAGGCGGTGCGGACCGGGCTCGCCGCGTCCGACGCCTACGCCGCCGCCGAGGACGTCGTCGGCTCCGGCAGCGCCCTGATCGTCGTCGCTGGGGCGCTGCTGGCGACGGGTCGCCACGAGGAAGCCGTCGCAGTCCTCAGCGACGCGGCGCCCCGGGTGTCCGAGTTTCCACCGCTCGCGACGCGTGTGGCGCTGATGGAGGGGGACGCCCTCGAGGCCCTCGGCCGGCACGACGACGCAGCGGCGGCGCGGGCGCGGGTCGACGGCTGACGTGATCTCGCCGCCGCGGATCCGGGTCACCCCGTCGGATCCGCGGCGGTGAGCTGCCCGACCTCTTCACGTCATCGGCGCAGAGGTCGGGCAGGGTCGGTGTCATGCCCGAGCGGTACGTGTTCCCGGACGGCACCACGCGGCGTTTCCGCACCTGGACGATGACGCCGGGATGTGGACCGCGCGGCCCCTGGCGCTGCTCCGCTCGGGCCGATTCCGCCGCTGCACGCTGTTGGCCGTCACCTACCAGGGGGCAGTCGACGCCATGCTCGACCACCTCGAGACTCATCCAGACGTCGAACCCACCCGTGACGCTGCCACTTTGGCGGGCGTCCTGCTCGGCGGCATCTGCTGCACCTCGTGACCCGCTCTCACTCCGCGGCCGCGGAGGCGGTGCAGCGGGAGCAACCCTCCCGCACGATGAGACGACTCCGGCAACATGTCTTCAGCCCAGGGTTACTGTGCACCTCGTGCACCTGGTACCCGACCTCCTCGACGGCGACGACATGTCGTTCCAGATGACGCCGCGGCAGATGTGGCTCGCGCGTCTGTCCGCACGCACACTCGCCGACAACGCCTACGACGACATCGAGAGGCACGGTGACGGGCCGGTGACTCGGGACATGTTCTGGTCGGTGTTCGCTGCGTTCCCGCCGGCGACGTGGGGCGAGGGCGAGCGGTGGCGGCGGCAGGTGGCCCGGTCATTCGACGACCTCGCCGACGACGTCGACGAGGGCCGCCAGCCGCTGCCGACGTGCACGGCCGAGGAGATGGCATTGCACCTGATCCTGCGCCGGGCCCGAGCCCTTCATCTCGACGACGAACTCGACGACCAACTCGCGCCGATCCCTGAGCATCCTCAGGACACCCAGTGGGACGGTCCCCTGGGCAGCCTGTTCGAGGACCGCGACGTTCTGTTGCTCTTCGATGAACAGCCGCCAGGTGACGGGGTCAACCTCGAGCCACTGCACTGGTTCGACCCGTTCATCGCCGATCGCGGACGTGACCCCGACCGAGGATTCCGCCGCTGACGGCACGCCACGTGGATCGACGAGTGAGCTCCGCTCGGCGTATCGACCCGAGTCCGTCCCCCACGCTCGGGGCAGCCACGGGCACCCCGCATGTCCCGATACTGGCGCGCGCGAGGGGCGACGCCTTGGCGGTCATGTCGCCACTTCGTCGCTGACATCGAGCCCTACCCGCTGCTCGCCGTCGTCGATCATCACCTCTGCACCCGCCTCCGCACACAGGCGCCAACGCCGACCACCGCGCGGACCGCCATGACCACGACCGTCGCGCCCGTACTGCCTTCACTGGTACCGGGAGTTCTGGGTCCCCCGAGTTTCGGCCAGTTCTACTGCAGCCTCCTGGTCAGACTCCCGTGAGCTGGGCGGCCAGCGCGCCGTCGATCGACTCGCGGATCACGTCCGCATGACCGGCATGCCGGGCCTGCTCCTCGCCGCGGACAACGGTCCTCGATCGGCGATCTGGGCGAAGATCTCAGATCCCCGGTTGGTCAGGGTCGAAGGATTGCCCAAGCTTGACCGCGCCCTGGCCTGTGGTGACGATAATTTCATGACCATGGCCTTCGGGGACGCTCACAGGTCAGTTCCCTCCGGCGGTTGGTTGCCGTCGCCGCCGCTGAACAATCTTCCTCACCCGGTAACCAGCTTCGTCGGGCGTCGGTCAGAGCTCACCGAGCTTCGGGTGCTGCTCCAGAGGCACCGTATGGTGACCCTCGTCGGGGCAGGTGGCGCCGGCAAGAGCCGTCTCGGACTCGAGTTTGCACGCGAATACAGCGACGAGTTTGTCGACGGTTGCTGGCTGGTCGAACTTGCTTCGGTTTCGGACCCCAACCTCGTTCCGCGCACCATCGCGTCGGTGATCGGGGTGCCCGAACACCCCGATCGTCCGACGGAAGATGCTCTCGCGGCTCGGTTGAGCGCGGCCCCCGCGCTGATCGTGCTCGACAATTGCGAACATCTCGTCGGCGCCGTCGCAGCGATCGCATCGGTACTGCTCGACCGGTGCGCAGGTCTGCGGATCATCGCGACGAGTCGGGAGCGGATCGGCACAGCCGGTGAGGCTATCCACCACGTGCGGGGGCTGAGCACGCCCGATGAATCCGCGGACGCGGCCGCTATCGCGGGCTCGGACAGTACCCAGCTCTTCATCGACCGGTCGCGGGCCGTGCACCCGCAGCCCGCAGCATCGAACGACAACGCCGTGGACATTGCCCGGATTTGCCGGCGTCTGGACGGCCTGCCGCTGGCCATCGAGCTGGCCGCCTCCCGAACGAGCTCGCTGAGCGTTGACGAGATTGCAGCGCGCGTCGACGACCAGTTCGCACTCCTCACGCAGAGCAACCGTGCGGCGCTACCGCATCACCGAACCCTCATCGCCGCAGTGGACTGGAGCTACAACCTGCTCAGTCCAGCCGAACGCGAGGTGTTCGACAGCCTCGCGGTGTTTTCGGGCAGCTTCCGAATCGACGATGTCCGGGCGGTCTGCGGAGGGGGTATCGACGACAGGCTTGCTGCCCTCGTCGACAAGTCACTGGTCGTCTTCGACACGACAGAGGAACCGAATTCGTATCGTCTGTTGGAGACGCTGCGCACCTACGCCCTCGCGCATGTGCGCCAGAACTCGCACCTCGCACGCCTCGAACATGCACACGCACAACACTTTTGCGCCGTCGCCGAAGCTGCCGCGGCAACGTTCCGTGGTCGCGGTGACGCCCAGTGGCTCGTGCGGCTCGAACAATCGCATCCGAACCTCCGCGCCGCCCTGGCATGGAGCGTGGCAAACGGCGACGCGGCCACCGCGACCCGCATCGCCGGCGCCCTTCCGCACTTCTGGGGAGTCCGTGGCCACTTCCTGGAGGGTCGCCGGTGGCTGGCGACGGTGCTGGCCATGTCTGGCGAGGTGGACGCCGCGGCCAGCGCGGGCGCGTGGCTCGGCGTCGGAGAACTGGCCACCTTCCAGAACGATGCCGCATCGGCGCGCAATGCGTTGGATCGGGCGGCCGTCATCTTCCGCAAGCTGGGCTCTTCGGCCAGGCTGGCCCGAACTATCCAGTACCGCGCCCTGACTGCGCTGTTCGCCGACGATCTGGACGAGGCCGAAACGCAGATCCGCGAAGCGCTGGGGGTGGCTCAGCCGGCGATCGACGCCGGCAAGCCCTCGGGGCTCCTCACGCAGGGATGGAGCCTCATGCTTCTTGCCGGTGTCGAACTGGGACGCCAACAGTATCGGGCAGCGGATCGTGACGCCGAAGCCGCGGAACGGATTCTGCGAACAGTCGGCGACGGCGAGGGAATCAGCTGGACCTCCCTGATCCGTGCGCAGGCCGTGTGGCGATCCGATCGGTTCACCGACGCACGTACCCACGCCCACCGCAGTCTTGCGGCGTTTCACGAGTTGGGTGCGCTGTTCGGGCTGTCGACGGCACTGTTCACCGCAGGCGTGATTGCGTTCAGCCGCTTTCAACCCTCGCGCCTTGCCGAGTTGGTCGGCGCGTGCGACGCGCTGTGGAACGCGATGGGAACCACTGCTCTGCCCTTCATGGCCGAGTGGGCGTCGGAATCGGTCAGCGGGGCACTCGACGAGCTCGGTCATCACAAGTTCGATCTCTGCAGACGTGAGGGCGCCGAACGTATCCAGTCCGACCGCGACGGGTATGTGCGGGAAATCCTCGACGAACTCGAGGACCAGGAAGTCTCGTCACCCAAACCTCTCCTGACACGCCGCGAACGCCAGGTCGCCGCACTTGTTCCACAGGGTCGGACGAACCGTCAGATCGCGCGCGCCCTGGGAATCTCGGAGAAGACGGTCGAAGTCCACGTACACCACATCATGGGAAAACTCGGCGCAAGCAGTCGGGCCGAAGTTGCGGCGTGGTGTATCGCGGAACGCGCGCCCGCACCAGCACCAGGAAGTAGGGGATTTCCCCAATAGCGGGTCAGTGTGTCCCGGGCCGATCCTGATTTGGAGAGGTGGGCATTCCCGACGCTCACGACAGGATCGACGATCGTTGAGGTGAGAACAATGTCCTGGGCCAGCACACATCAATGGTGGCAGGCACTGCGGGAGGCAGCGGCAGAGATCGAACGCCGCGGGGACGGCGTGCTGCCGTGGCGCCCGGAGTACGTCGGAGTATTCGGCGACCCGGACGGACTGATTGCGGCGCTCCGTTACCGGTGGAACCTGACAATACAGGCACAGGCAGACGAACTAGCCGGGCCGGACGGTGACGCGCATGAACGTGCACTGATCAACGCGAATCGAGGTATGTTGCGCATCTTGCAGGCGGTCGGAAACGGCGTAGCGGTCGCCCCGTCGGCGGCGCCAGCAGAGGCCGCGGCGTGAATCCGTTTGTCGGACTTAGTGAATTCTGCCACTGGCAGGTTCACAGGCGAACCCGATCGGTGCCGATGGGTGAACACCCCTCAGTGCACTGTGCAGGAGAAACGTAGCTATCGCGTCCGGGCAAGCCCCGCCGAGATCATCGAGGCGACCGTGTCCGGGTCCTTGGGTGTGAACGCAGGCCTCCCCCATCCCCAGATCTCCAACACGATGGCCATGGTCTTCACTGGCCGCCGAAGGTCGAGGCTGTACCAATAGCTGAAATCAGTTGTGCCCCAGATCCTCCAACGGCCTCCGATGTCGGGGAGTGCGCCGAGGTGCACGGATTCGATCCTCTCGTACGGCAGGAACCTGCTCACGAAGGGAAAATAGAAATGCCGAATCGTCACGCCTCTGTCATCGAGGCGCACAGTGCCGTCTTCGTAGAGATTCCCACCCATAGCCCAAACCCTAGCCTTACGAAACTCCTTGCCCCGGATGCAACCCCTACCAGTGCACCGCGACGAAGGCCACGGCCCGCGCTGCGAACAAACGATGACTTGCTGCACAGCGCATGGCGTGAGCCTCCTGCGTCAGGCCTACCGCGACCCTGGTGCCGTATCGCGCACGTGCTCGGTGGCAGCCGGCCGCCCGAGCGACTCGGGTTTGACGAGTTGGGCTCGGGCAGCCGGATCCGCACTCACTACGCAGCGGGCACCTTGTCCAGGAAGCCGAGCACGTGCACCAGCCGGCCGGAGTCGTCTCGCTCGACCACGTCGAAGCCCTCGATCAGGTCCTCCGCGCCCGCCGGTCCCAATTGCCAACCGAACCGAGCCTGGTCGTGATGACCGTCCACTGGGCCGAGCAACCGGAAGCGCATGCCCGCGAACTGCTGCTGCACCGCGCCGATCGTCGCGTCGATCTCCGCGGGCCCCTGCGCGGCGGCCATCGGGTCCACGTAGCGACCGTGCGGCGCCCACAACGCCTCGATCCCGGCCCGACGCTTGTCGGCGTCGGTCTCGTTCCACACCGCGATGTACTGGGCCGCAAGGTCTTCGAAGTCGCTCATGTCGTCTCTCCCTCTCGTTCCGCGGCCCGGTGGCCGTTCGGACACCACAAGACTGCGACGAACTCCGCGGCACGTCGATTACCCGGGAGGTAATGGTGACCCTTCCGCCGGCGCCCTAGGGTGACGACATGAGCACCCTGGTCGATTCCCCGCAACCGGTCGGCACGCTGCTGCGGTCCTGGCGAGAACGCCGCAGGTTGAGCCAGCTCGACCTCGCGAACCAGGCCGGGGTCTCGCCCCGGCACGTCAGCTTCCTCGAGACCGGCCGCTCGAGACCGACGAGGACCATGCTGCTCCGGCTGAGCGACCAGCTCGACATTCCGCTGCGCGAACGCAATACGCTGCTGCTCGCCGGCGGTTTCGCGCCCGCCTACCCCGAGCACTCGCTCTCCGCGGTTCCGATGGCGGCGATCGCTGCGGCCGTCGGCCAGATCCTCGAGGCGCAACTGCCCAATCCCACGGTCGTGGTGGACCGGCACTGGACCATGGTCGACGGCAACGCCGCGGTGGCCCTGTTCACCGACGGCTGCGCCGCGCACCTGCTCGAACCGCCCGTCAACGTGCTGCGGCTGAGTCTGCACCCGGACGGGATGGCGCCCCGGATCGTCAATCTCGCGCAGTGGCGGGCGCACCTGTTGCATCGGCTCGACAGCCAGATCGCGGCCACCGGGGACCCGGCTCTGCGCGAGCTCGCCGCGGAGCTGTCCCGGTACCCGTCCGACAACGGCGACGGCGCACCCGAATGCCACGAGGGCGCCGGGCTGGTGCCCGGCGCCCTCGTGGTGCCTATCAGGTTCGCCACTGCCGCAGGCGAACTCGCGTTCCTCAGTACCACCACGGTGTTCGGGACGCCGCTGGACGTCACGGTCGCCGAGCTGGCGATCGAGACGTTCTATCCGGCGAATCCCGAGACCGCGGCGACGCTCCGCCGGAACGCGGGACGGTGAATCAGATGACGCCGAGCGCGAACATCGCGTCGGCGACCTTCACGAAACCGGCGATGTTGGCGCCGAGCACGTAGTCCCCCGGCTTGCCGTACTCGTCCGCGGTGGTGACACAGCGATCGTGGATGTCGCGCATGATCTTCGACAGGCGCTGATCGGTGTAGTCGAAGTCCCAGGAGTCGCGCGAGGCGTTCTGCTGCATCTCGAGCGCGGACGTCGCCACGCCACCCGCATTCGCGGCCTTGCCGGGCGCGAACGCGACGCCGGCGCCGCGCAGCACCTTGAGCGCCTCGGGGGTGGTGGGCATGTTCGCGCCCTCGGCGACGACCTTGACGCCGTTCTCCACCAGGGTCAGCGCGGCCTTCTCGTCGAGCTCGTTCTGGGTTGCCGACGGGATCGCGACGTCACAGGGGACGTCCCAGATCGAGCCGCCCGCGACGTACTTGGCCGACGTGACCGTGTCGGTGTAGTCACAGATCCGGCCGCGCCGCACCTCCTTGATCTCCTTGAGGAGCTCGAGGTCGATGCCGTTCTCGTCCACGATGTAGCCGGCCGAGTCCGAGCAGGCGACCACGGTGCCGCCGAGCTGGTGCACCTTCTCGATCGCGTAGATCGCGACGTTGCCGGAACCGGAGACCACGACGCGGCGACCCTCGAGGCTCGTGCCCGCGGTCTTGAGCATCTCGGCGACGAAGTACGCGGCGCCGTAGCCGGTCGCCTCCTTGCGTACCTGCGAACCGCCCCAGGTCAGGCCCTTGCCAGTGAGCACACCCGACTCGTACGAGTTGTTGAGGCGCTTGTACTGGCCGAACAGGTAACCGATCTCGCGGCCGCCGACGCCGATGTCACCGGCGGGGACGTCCGTGTACTCGCCCACGTGGCGGTGCAGCTCGGTCATGAAGGACTGGCAGAAGCGCATGATCTCGGCCTCGGACCGACCCTTGGGGTCGAAGTCCGAGCCGCCCTTGCCGCCGCCGATGGGCAGGCCGGTGAGAGCGTTCTTGAAGATCTGCTCGAAGCCGAGGAACTTCACGATGCCGAGGTTGACGCTGGGGTGGAAGCGCAGGCCGCCCTTGTAGGGGCCGAGGACGCTGTTGTACTGGACCCGGAATCCACGGTTGACGTGCACGTTTCCGTTGTCGTCGGTCCACGGCACCCGGAAGATGATCTGACGCTCCGGCTCGCAGAGACGCTCGATCAGTGCACCGTCGGCGTAGTTCGGGTGCCGCTCGAGCACAACCGTGAGCGACTCGAAGACCTCGGCGACCGCCTGGTGGAACTCAGGCTCACCGGCGTTGCGATGCACGACGTCGTCGAAGTACTTGTCAACTCGCGCACGGACATGCCCACTCACAGCGGCAGCCCTCCTCTTTATCTCACAGGGATGGAGATTAAAGAGAATCACAAGAACTCATCACATATCTACTTTCCAGACAGTGATATTTCCCGCACGAAGGATTCCCCGCGAGGTCCGGTCAGCTCCCCACGTAGGCCGCGAGGTGCTCGCCGGTGAGGGTGGACCGGGCCGCGACCAGGTCCGCGGGTGTGCCCTCGAAGACGACCCGGCCACCGTCGTGACCGGCCCCGGGACCGAGGTCGATGATCCAGTCGGCGTGCGCCATCACGGCCTGGTGGTGCTCGATGACGATCACCGACTTGCCGGAGTCGACGAGCCGATCGAGCAGGCCGAGCAGGTTCTCGACGTCGGCGAGATGCAGACCGGTGGTGGGCTCGTCGAGGATGTAGACGTCCCCCTTCTCCCCCATGTGGGTGGCGAGCTTGAGGCGCTGGCGTTCACCGCCGGAGAGGGTGGTCAGCGGCTGTCCGATCTTGATGTAGCCGAGTCCGACGTCCGCCAGCCGCGCCAGGATCTTGTGCGCCGCCGGGAGTTTCGCATCGCCGGCGACATTCCCCCCGTCGCTGCGCTCCTGCCCGCCGGCGACATTCCCCCGGTCGCTGCGCACCTGCCCGCCGCCGCCGAAGAACTCCTCGGCCTGCGCCACGGACATCCCGAGCACCTCGGCGATGTTCTTGCCGCCGAAGTGGTAGTCCAGGACCTCGGCCTGGAACCGCTTGCCCTCGCACACCTCGCAGGGGGCGGAGACGCCGCCCATCATCGCCAGGTCTGAGTACACGACGCCCGCGCCGTTGCAGTTGGGGCAGGCACCCTCGGAGTTCGCGCTGAACAGGCCGGGCTTGACGCCGTTGACCTTCGCGAACGCCTTGCGGATCGGGTCGAGCAGTCCGGTGTAGGTCGCCGGGTTGCTGCGCCGCGAACCCTTGATCGCGCCCTGGTCGATCGACACCACGCCGTCCCGCCTGGCCACCGAGCCGGCGATCAGGGAACTCTTGCCCGACCCGGCCACGCCGGTCACCACCGCGAGAACCCCGAGCGGGATGTCGACGTCGACGTCCTGGAGGTTGTGGGTGTCGGCGCCGCGGACCTCCAGGGCACCGGTGGACGTGCGGAACGACGGCTTGAGCGTCGCCCGGTCGTCGAGATGCTTCCCGGTGAGGGTGCCGCTCGATCGGAGCTCGTCGACGGTGCCCTCGAAGACGATCTCGCCGCCCTCGGTGCCTGCGCGCGGGCCGAGGTCGACGACGTGGTCGGCGATCTCGATGGCCTCCGGCTTGTGCTCGACGACCAGCACCGTGTTGCCCTTGTCCCGCAACTGCAGCAGCAGGTCGTTCATCCGCGCGATGTCGTGTGGGTGCAGGCCGATGGTCGGCTCGTCGAAAACGTAGGTGACATCCGTCAGCGACGACCCGAGGTGCCGAATCAGCTTGGTGCGCTGCGCCTCTCCCCCGGACAGGGTGCCGGCCGGGCGGTCGAGGCTGAGGTAGCCGAGCCCGATCTCGACGAACGAGTCGAGGGTGTCGCCCAGGGCCTTCAGCAGCGGCGCCGCCGACGGCTCGTCCAGGCCGCGCACCCAGTCGGCGAGGTCGCTGATCTGCATGGCACAGACGTCGGCGATGCTGACCCCGTCGATCTTCGACGACCGGGCCTCCGCGCTCAGGCGGGTGCCCTCGCAGTCGGGACAGGTCTGGAAGGTGATCGCGCGGTCGACGAACGCCCGGATGTGCGGCTGCATCGCCTCACGGTCCTTGGACAGGAACGACTTCTGGATCTTGGGTATCAGGCCCTCGTAGGTGACGTTGACGCCCTCGACCTTGACCTTGGTGGGCTCCTTGTAGAGGAGGTCGTCCAGCTGCCTCTTGGTGAACTTGGCGATCGGCTTGTCGGGGTCGAAGAACCCGCAGCCGCGGAAGATCCGGCCGTACCACCCCTCCATGCTGTAACCGGGGATGGTCAGCGCGCCGTCGTTGAGCGACTTGCTGTCGTCGTAGAGCGCGGTCAGGTCGAAGTCCGAGACCTTGCCCATGCCCTCGCAGCGCGGGCACATGCCGCCGGTGATGCTGAACGCGCGGCGTTCCTTGACGGTCCGGCCGCCCTTCTCCACCGAGATCGCTCCCGCCCCACTCACCGAGGCGACATTGAACGAGAACGCCTGCTGCGATCCGATGTGCGGCTTCCCGAGCCGGCTGAAGAGGATGCGCAGCATCGCGTTCGCGTCGGTGGCGGTGCCCACCGTCGAACGCGGGTTGGCGCCCATCCGCTCCTGGTCGACGATGATCGCCGTGGTCAGCCCCTCGAGCACGTCGACGTCCGGCCGCGCCTGGGTCGGCATGAAGCCCTGCACGAAGGCGCTGTAGGTCTCGTTGATCATGCGCTGCGACTCCGCGGCGATGGTCGAAAACACCAGCGAGCTCTTGCCCGAACCCGAGACGCCGGTGAACACCGTCAGCCGCCGCTTCGGCAGCTCGACGTCGATGTTCTTGAGGTTGTTCTCGCGCGCACCGTGCACGCGGATCAGGTCGTGGCTGTCGGCGGGGTTGAGGTCGGCTGACGCTCCCCCCTGCTTCGCTCGCCGCGTCGTGTCCGTGTTCGTGGCAGTGCTCATCGTGTCTCCATGATCGTGGTGCGGAGGGAACCGGAGTGAACCGTGATGCTCACGGGCACCACGCTACGTGCGGCCCGTGACCTGTGCTTCTCGATTCCTGATCGGTCTGGTCACCTGCTTGGTGACGCACGACGGCATCTCCGCCTCGGGACGCGCCTGGTCCCGGTAGGCACTGGGCGACATTCCGACGAGTTCGGTGAACCGCGTGCTGAACGTGCCCAGCGACGAGCACCCGACCGCGAAACAGACCTCGGTGACGCTGAGGTCGCCGCGACGGAGCAGCGCCATCGCCCGCTCGATGCGTCGCGTCATCAGGTAGGAGTACGGCGACTCGCCGAACGCGAGCCGGAACTGGCGGCTGAGATGCCCGGCCGAGATGTGCGCGTCGCGGGCGAGCGCCTCGACGTCCAGCGGTTGCGCGTATTCCCGGTCCATCCGGTCGCGGACGCGCCGCAGCCGCGCGAGATCGCGGAGCTGCTGCTCCGTGGTGGGTCTGCTGGTCACCTCCGCGATCGTGCCACGTCTTCGCCCGTCGAGCGACACGCCGCCCGACCGACGTTCGCGGGGACGCGACGCGGGCGCGCGACTACCGTGGGAGCGAACGTCCACATTGCGGAGGAGCGTGCGCATGAGCGTCCAGTCGGAGCAGTCGCCTCGCCATCGAGTCGTGGTCATCGGATCCGGCTTCGGCGGATTGTTCGCCGCCCAGGCGCTCAAGCATGCGGACGTGGACGTCACCCTCATCGCCCGCACCACGCACCATCTCTTCCAGCCGCTGCTCTACCAGGTGGCCACCGGCATCCTGTCGGTCGGCGACATCGCCCCCGCCACCCGGCTGGTGCTGCGCAAACAGCGCAACGCCGAGGTCCTGCTCGGCGACGTCGTGGACATCGACCTCGAGGCCCAGACCGTCACCTCCGAGCTGCTCGACCGCACCACCGTCACCGAGTTCGACAGCCTCGTGGTGGCGGCGGGCGCCGGGCAGTCCTACTTCGGCAACGACCGCTTCGCCCGCTACGCGCCGGGCATGAAGACCATCGACGACGCCCTCGAACTGCGCGGCCGGATCCTCGGCGCATTCGAGGAGGCCGAGCTGTCCGACGACCACGAGGAGCGCACCCGACTGCTCACCTTTGTCGTCGTCGGGGCGGGCCCCACGGGCGTCGAGCTGGCCGGACAGATCGCCGAGCTGGCCAACCGCACCCTCAAGGGCGCGTTCCGCAAGATCGACCCCAGCGAGGCCAGGGTGATCCTGCTCGATGGCGCCCCCGCAGTGCTGCCCGTGTACGGCGGCAAGCTCAGCGCCAACGCGGCGGCCCGGCTGGAGAAGATGGGCGTCGAGATCCAGCTGAACGCGATGGTGACCGACGTCGACGCGGACGGACTCGTGGTCAAGGAGAAGGACGGCACCGAGCGCCGGCTCGACGCCCAGTGCAAGGTGTGGTCGGCCGGAGTGCAGGCCAGCCCGCTGGGCAAGCAGCTCGCCGAGCAGTCCGGCGCCGAGATCGACCGGGCGGGCCGGGTGCACGTCAACCCCGACCTGTCCCTGCCCGGACACCCGAACGTGTTCGTCGTCGGCGACATGATGTCGCTCGACAACCTGCCCGGCCTGGCACAGGTCGCGATGCAGGGTGGCAAGTACGCCGCCAAGCAGATCAAGGCCACCGTCGCCGGCCAGCCGGTCGACGCCCGTCAGCCTTTCAAGTACTTCGACAAGGGGTCGATGGCGACCATCTCGCGCTTCAGCGCGGTTGCGAAGGTCGGCAAGCTCGAGATCACCGGTTTCATCGGCTGGTTGATGTGGCTGGTCATCCACCTGATGTACCTGGTCGGCTTCCGCAGCAAGTTCTCCACCATCCTGTCCTGGACGGTGACCTTCGTCGGCCGCGGCCGCGCCCAGATGGCCTCGACCGAGCAGCAGGTGTTCGCGCGCAACGCCATCGAGCACCTGGAGCACTACGAACGCGCCAGAGCCGCCGGCCTGATCGGCGACCCGACCGCGGTCGAGACGGGCGAGGAACGCGAGCAGGCCGCCGGCTGACGGGCCGGGTGAGTCCGTGACCGCACCGCTGCGCGTACTCGTCTACAGCGACGACGCCGACACCCGCCGGCAGGTCGTTCGGGCGCTGGGCACCCGACCGCACCCCGACCTGCCCGACCTCGAGTTCGTCGAGGTCGCGACCGCCCCCATCGTCATCTCCCACCTGGACGCCGGCGGCATCGACCTGGCCATCCTGGACGGCGAGGCAGTACCCGCGGGCGGGCTGGGAATCGCCAAGCAGCTCAAGGATGAGATCGAGGACTGCCCGCCGATCCTGGTGCTCACCGGCAGGCCCGACGACGCCTGGCTGGCCGACTGGTCGCGGGCCGAGGCCGCGGTGCCGCACCCGATCGACCCGCTCCGGCTGACCGGACCGGTCGTTTCGTTGTTGCGCGCCCGGCTCGGGGACTGATCGCCAGGCTCCTGGCCGCTGCGGGAGTCCCTTTGCCGCCGTTGACTCTTCGCCCGCACACCGAGAGATTCTCGTGCGCGACGCGCCCACCGCTCACACCACCGCGAACGACCTTCGCCGGTAGTCTTGTGCCGTAGCTCACTTCACTGTCGCGATCCACAAGGCGAGAGGTGGTGTCGACCGGATGAATCTCTACCTGCCCATCGTGGTGCTCGGGGCGATCGCTGTCGCCTTCGCGGTCGTCTCGGTCGTCATCGCGGCGATCGTCGGACCGAAGCGCTACAACCGCGCCAAGCTCGAGGCGTACGAGTGCGGCATCGAGCCGACGCCGTACCCGCTGGCGGCGGGGGGCGGAGCGTCCGGGCAGTCGGAGAGCGGAGCCGGCGGAGCGACCAGGCAGTACATCCCGGTCAAGTACTACCTGACCGCGATGCTGTTCATCATCTTCGACATCGAGATCGTCTTCCTCTACCCGTGGGCAGTGCACTTCGACGCGCTGGGCGTGTTCGGTCTCGTGGCGATGGCCGTGTTCATCTTCAACGTCTCGGTCGCCTATGCGTACGAGTGGCGACGAGGCGGCCTCAGCTGGGACTAGGCGGCCACCGCGCCGCATCCGATCGAGCGAGAAGGAGCAGAACCGCACATGGGTCTCGAGGAACAGCTACCGAGCGGCTTTCTGCTGAGCACCGTCGAGGGCCTCGCCGGATACCTGCGCAAGGGGTCGCTGTGGCCGGCGACCTTCGGTCTCGCCTGCTGTGCGATCGAGATGATGGCCACCGGTTCCCCCCGCTACGACATCGCCCGCTTCGGCATGGAGGCCTTCCGCGCCTCGCCCCGCCAGGCCGATCTGATGATCGTCGCGGGCCGGGTCAGCCAGAAGATGGGGCCGGTGCTGCGGCAGGTCTACGACCAGATGGTCGAGCCGAAATGGGTTCTCGCGATGGGCGTGTGCGCCTCCTCCGGCGGCATGTTCAACAACTACGCGATCGTGCAGGGCGTCGACCACCTGGTGCCGGTCGACATCTACCTCCCCGGGTGCCCGCCGCGACCGGAGATGCTGCTGCACGCGATCCTGAAACTGCACGAGAAGATCGGGCAGATGCCGTTGGGCGTCAATCGCGAGCAGGCGGCGCGGGCGGCCGAGGAGGCAGCGCTCGCGGCGACCCCCACCATCGAGCTGAAGGGCCTGCTCCGATGAGCGGCGAGCGCGGACTGTTCGGGGTGCACGGCTCCGGGGACACGTCCGGATACAGTCGCCTGGTTCGTCCGATCCCGCTGCCGGGCAGTGCAAGCCGACCATTCGGCGGGTACTTCGACGAGATCGCGGACGATCTGACGGCGGCCCTCGCCGACGAGGGCACGAGCTTCGAGGACGCGATCGAACAGGTCGTCGTCTTCCGGGGCGAACTCACCCTGCATGTTCGGCGGGAGGCCCTGCCGCAGGTGGCCCGCCTGCTCCGCGACGATCCGGACCTGCGGTTCGAACTGTGCCTGGGCGTCAGCGGGGTGCACTACCTGCAGGACACCGGCCGCGAACTGCATGCGGTCTATCCGCTGACGTCGATCACCCACAGTCGCCGAGTCCGGCTCGAGGTCTCGACGCCGGACGCCGACCCGCACATCCCGTCGCTGGTCGGGGTGTACCCGACCAACGACTGGCACGAACGCGAGACGTACGACTTCTTCGGCATCGTCTTCGACGGCCACCCGGCGCTGACCCGGATCGAGATGCCCGACGACTGGAACGGCCACCCGCAACGCAAGGACTACCCCCTCGGGGGCATCCCGGTCGAGTACAAGGGCGCGCGGATACCGCCGCCCGACGAGCGGAGGTCGTACACCTGATGCCAGATCCCGTCACCACAGGAGCCTCGCCCGAGGAGCGGCCGGCGACCGCCGTCACGGTCACCGGTCAGGACTGGGATGCGATTCCCGGCGCCGTCACCGGCGAGGAACGCATCGTCGTCAACATGGGACCGCAGCACCCGTCCACCCACGGCGTGCTGCGGCTGATCCTGGAGATCGAGGGCGAGACGGTGACCGAGGCCCGCTGCGGGATCGGCTTCCTGCACACCGGGATCGAGAAGAACCTGGAGTACCGCAACTGGACTCAGGGCGTCACCTTCGTCACCCGGATGGACTATCTCGCCCCCTTCTTCAATGAGACGGCCTACTGCCTCGGGGTCGAGAAGCTGCTGGACATCACCGACCAGGTCCCCGAACGGGCGAGCGTGGTGCGGGTGCTGCTCATGGAACTCAACCGCATCTCGTCCCACCTGGTGGCGCTCGGCACCGGCGGCATGGAACTGGGCGCCGTCACCGCGATGCTCTTCGGGTTCCGGGAACGGGAACTGGTGCTCGACGTGTTCGAGATGATCACCGGCCTGCGGATGAACCACGCCTACGTCAGGCCCGGCGGTCTGTCGCAGGACCTGCCGGACGGAGCCGTCGCGAAGGTGCGCGAACTGCTCGAGATCCTGCCGACACGACTGCGCGACCTCGAGTCCATGCTCAACGAGAACCCGATCTGGAAGGGCCGCACCGTCGGCATCGGCACCCTCGACCTCACCGGCTGCATGTCGCTGGGGATCACCGGCCCGGTCCTGCGAGCCACCGGCCTGCCGTACGACATCCGCAAGGCGCAGCCGTACTGCGGTTACGAGAACTACGAGTTCGACGTGGTCACCGACACCGGCGGCGACTGCTACGGCCGCTACCGGATCCGGGTCGCGGAGATGACCCAGTCGCTGGGGATCGTCGAACAGTGCCTGGACCGGCTGCGGCCCGGCCCGATCATGGTCGAGGACAAGAAGATCGCCTGGCCGGCCGACCTGACCCTCGGGCCCGACGGCCTCGGCAACTCCCCGGATCACGTGCGCGACATCATGGACACCTCCATGGAGGGCCTGATCCACCACTTCAAGCTGGTCACCGAGGGGATCCGGGTGCCCGCCGGTCAGGTGTACGTGTCGGTCGAGTCGCCCCGCGGCGAACTGGGGGTCCACATGGTCAGCGACGGCGGGACCCGCCCCTACCGGGTGCACTTCCGCGACCCCTCGTTCACCAACCTGCAGGCCGTCGCCGCGATGTGCGAGGGCGGCATGGTCGCCGACGTCATCGCCTCCGTCGCGAGTATCGACCCGGTCATGGGCGGGGTGGACCGATGAGCGAGAAGCCGGTGTTCGTCGAGTTCGGCCGCAGGCCCACCGAGCCGGGACTGCTGGTGAAACCCGGTGCCCGGCAGTCATATCCGGCCGAGGTGCGCGCCCGTCTCGAGATCGACGCCAAGGCGATCGTGGACCGCTACCCCGACTCCCGGTCCGCGCTGCTCCCCCTGCTGCACCTGGTCCAGTCCGAGGACGGGTACATCACCCCGGCTGGCGTCGAATTCTGCGCGGGCACAATCGGACTCACCGGCGCCGAGGTCGCCGCGGTGGCCACCTTCTACTCGATGTACCGCCGCGACCCGACCGGGGACTACCACGTCGGGGTCTGCACCAACGCCCTGTGCGCCACCATGGGCGGCGACGCGATCCTCGCGGCAGTCGAGCAGCATCTGGGCATCGGGCCCGGCGAGACCACCCCCGACGGCCGGGTCACCGTCGAGCACATCGAGTGCAACGCTGCCTGCGACTACGCCCCGGTGATGACGGTCAACTGGGAGTTCTTCGACAACCAGACACCAGAGTCGGCAACGGCGATCGTGGACGCGCTGCGCGCCGGCGAACAGGTCACCCCCACCCGGGGCGCGCCGCTGTGCACGTTCCGCGAGACCGCGCGGATACTCGCCGGATTCCCCGACGACCGCCCCGGCGCCCTCGAGTCCACCGGCGGTGCCGGCGACGCGACGCTGGCGGGACTGCACGTGGCCCGCGCGCTCGGCGACGAATCCTCGCTCACCCCGGTGCTGAGCCGGCACTGGGACGAACCCGAGTCCTGGACCCTGGCGACGTACCTGCGACACGAGGGGTACCAGGCGTTGCGCACGGCACTGGCGACGGACCCGGACCAGATCATCGCGATGGTCAAGGACGCCGGACTGCGCGGACGGGGTGGCGCCGGCTTCCCCACCGGCACCAAGTGGTCGTTCATCCCGCAGGGCGACGGCAGGCCGCACTACCTGGTGGTCAACGCCGACGAGTCCGAGCCGGGCACCTGCAAGGACATGCCGCTGATGCTGGCGACGCCGCACGCGCTGATCGAGGGCGCGATCATCGCCGCCTACGCGATCCGGGCCCAGCACGCGTTCATCTACCTGCGCGGGGAGGTCGTGCCGGTGCTGCGCCGCCTGCAGGCCGCTGTCGCGGAGGCGTACGCGGCCGGGTACCTCGGCCGCGACATCCTCGGTTCGGGGTACGACCTCGAGTTGGTGGTGCACGCCGGTGCGGGGGCGTACATCTGCGGCGAAGAGACGGCGCTGCTCGACTCGCTCGAGGGCAGGCGCGGACAACCGCGGCTGCGCCCGCCGTTCCCGGCGGTGGCCGGCCTGTACGCCGCGCCCACCGTCGTCAACAACGTCGAGTCGATCGCGAGCGTGCCGCCGATCATCCGGGGCGGCGTCGACTGGTTCCGGTCGATGGGCCCCGTCGAATCCCCCGGGTTCACGCTGTACTCGCTGTCCGGGCACGTCACCACCCCGGGACAGTACGAGGCCCCGCTGGGCATCACGCTGCGCGAACTGCTCGGCTACGCCGGCGGGGTCCGCGCCGGCCACACGTTGAAGTTCTGGACGCCCGGCGGCTCCTCGACCCCGATCCTGACCGAGGAGCACCTCGACGTCCCGCTCGACTACGAGCACGTCGCCGGCGCCGGCTCGATGCTGGGCACCAAGGCCCTGCAGATCTTCGACGAGACGACCTGCGTGGTCCGAACCGTATTGCGGTGGAGCGAGTTCTACGCGCACGAGTCCTGCGGCAAGTGCACGCCGTGCCGCGAGGGGACGTACTGGCTGGTGCAGATCCTCGACCGGCTCGAACGCGGCGAGGGCAGCGAGGAGGATCTGGAGAAACTGCTCGACGTCTCCGACAACATCTTCGGCCGCGCGTTCTGCGCGCTCGGCGACGGCGCGGTCAGCCCGATCACGTCCTCCGTCAAGTACTTTCGCGAGGAGTACCTGGCACACATCGAGTCGGGTGGCTGCCCGTTCGACCCGGCGCGGTCCGTCCTCGCGCCGCACACCGACGTTCCACCGGTCTCGGGTGATGGGAACCATCATCCGGTCCAACCGGCTGAAGGTTCCCGTCACCCCGGTGGGAACGGTGCAGGGGGGAGGCCGCGATGACCGTCACGGACAGCTCGAATGCCAGCAACGTGGCGCCGGCGGACCTGGTGACCCTGTCCATCGACGGCGTCGAGGTCGCCGTGCCGAAGGGAACCCTGGTGATCCGGGCCGCCGAACTGGTCGGCATCCAGATCCCCCGCTTCTGCGACCACCCGCTGCTCGCCCCCGTCGGCGCGTGCCGACAGTGCCTGGTGGAAGTGGAGGGCCAGCGCAAGCCGCTCGCCTCGTGCACCACGACCGTCGGCGAGGGGATGGTCGTGCACACCCAGCTCACCTCCCCGGTGGCGGACAAGGCCCAGCGCGGCGTGATGGAACTGTTGCTCATCAACCACCCGCTGGACTGTCCCGTGTGCGACAAGGGCGGCGAATGCCCGCTGCAGAACCAGGCCATGTCCAACGGCCGCGCCGAGTCCCGCTTCCACGGCGTCAAACGCACCTTCCCCAAACCGATCCCGCTGTCGAGCGAGGTGCTGCTCGATCGGGAGCGGTGCGTGCTCTGCGCCCGGTGCACCCGCTTCTCGCAACAGATCGCGGGCGACCCGTTCATCGAACTCATCGAGCGCGGTGCGCTGCAGCAGGTCGGCATCTACGCGAAGGAGCCCTTCGAGTCGTACTTCTCGGGCAACACCGTGCAGATCTGCCCCGTCGGAGCCCTCACCGGGGCGTCCTACCGGTTCCGGGCGCGACCGTTCGACCTCGTGTCCAGCCCCAGCGTGTGCGAGCACTGCGCCAGCGGATGCGCGCAACGCACCGACCACCGGCGCGGCACCGTCCTGCGCCGGCTGGCGGGCGACGATCCCGAGGTCAACGAGGAGTGGAACTGCGACAAGGGACGGTGGGCGTTCACCTACGCGACCCTGCCCGACCGGATCACCGATCCGATGGTCCGCGACGCGAGCGGCACCCTGGTGGTCGCGTCCTGGTCGGAGGCGCTGACGGTCGCGGCGCGCGGACTGGCCGCCGCGCACGGACGCGCGGGCGTGCTGGTCGGCGGCCGCTCCACCGTCGAGGACGCCTACGCCTACGCGAAGTTCGCGCGAGTCGCCCTGGGCAGCAACGACGTCGACTTCCGAGTCCGAGCCCACTCGCGGGAGGAGGCGGACTTCCTGGCGGCCCGGGTGGCCGGGCGCGGACCCGCGGGCGGTGTCAGCTACGCGGACCTCGAGAAGGCGCCGGCCGTGCTGCTGGCCGGGTTCGAGCCGGAGGAGGAGTCGCCGATCGTCTTCCTGCGGCTGCGCAAGGCGGTCCGCCGCGGCGCGCTGAAGGTGCTGTCCGTCGCCCCGTTTGCGAGCAACGGGCTGACCAAGTTGTCGGGGACCCTGCTGCAGGCCGTCCCGGGCCGCGAGTCCGCCGTCCTGGACTCCCTGCACGACTCCGACCTGCTGGGAAGTCCGGGTGCGGTGATCCTGGTCGGCGAGCGGCTCGCGGCGGCACCGGGCGCGCTCTCGTCCGCGGCCGCGCTGGCCGACGTGACGGGGGCCCGGCTCGCCTGGGTGCCGCGCCGCGCCGGCGAACGCGGGGCGATCGAGGCGGGCGCCGCGGCGAACCTGCTGCCCGGCGGCCGGCCCGGCCGCGACCCCGCCGCCCGCGCCGAGGTCGCCGAGGCCTGGGGCCTGACTCGTCTGCCCGACGACCCCGGCCGCGACACGACGGGCATCCTCGAGGCCGCGCGGGACGGCGACATCGCCGCGCTGGTCGTCGGGGGCGTCGAGATCGACGACCTGACCGATCCGCAGTTGGCGGCGAACGCCCTCGACGCCGCGGAATTCGTTGTCAGCCTGGAGATTCGCCACAGCGCGGTCACCGAGGTCGCGGACGTGGTACTGCCGGTGGCCCCCGTCGCGGAGAAGCCCGGCACCTTCCTCGACTGGGAGGGCCGCGAACGTCCCTTCGCCGCGGCCCTCCGCGACACCGCATCGATGCCCGACCAGCGGGTGCTCGACGCGCTCGCCGAGGCGATGGGCGTCCGACTGGGACTGCCCGACGCGGCCGCCGCGCGCACCGAACTCGCCGGACTCGGCGCGTGGCACCGCGAGGTCCCCGAGTCCCCCGCGGTGAGCGCGGGACCGGCGCGGTCGCCGGGTCCCGGTGAGGCGGTCCTCGCCGGCTGGCGGATGCTGTTGGATTCGGGCCGGATGCAGGACGGGGAGCCCCAGTTGGCCGGCACGGCCCGGCCGCCGGTACTGCGCCTGTCGGCCGGGTCCGCCGCCGAGATCGACGCCGCCGAGAGCGATCTGGTGACGGTCAGCACCCACCGCGGCGCGATCACCCTGCCGCTGACGATCACCGACATGCCCGACCGGGTGGTGTGGCTGCCGGTGAACTCCCCCGGCTCCCAGGTGCATCGGCACCTGGGGGCGGCCGCGGGCGACGTCGTCGGGATCCAGCTCTACGAGAAGCACGCCGACGACGACGTGACGGACGGCGGGGCCCGCTGATGACCGGCTACACCGACCTGTCCGCCTTCGGCCACGACCCGTGGTGGCTGATCCTGCTCAAGGCCCTCGCGATCTTCGTCTTCCTCATGCTGACCGCCACCGCGATGGTCTACCTCGAACGCAAGATCATGGCGCGGATGCAGATGCGGATCGGCCCGAACCGGGTGGGCCCGCGCGGCATGCTGCAGAGCATCGCCGACGGCGTCAAGCTCGCGCTGAAGGAGGACATCGTCCCGCGGGCCGTGGACAGGCCGATCTACATTCTGGCGCCGGTGATCGCCGCGGCTCCCGCGTTCATGGCGTTCGCCGTCATCCCGTTCGGTCCGGAGGTCTCGATCCTCGGGACCCGAACCCCCCTGCAACTGACCGACCTTCACGTCGCCGTCCTGTACGTACTCGCGGTCGCCTCCGTCGGGGTGTACGGCATCGTGCTGGCCGGCTGGTCGTCCGGCTCGACCTATCCCCTGCTCGGTGGACTCCGGTCGACCGCGCAGGTCATCTCCTACGAAATCGCGATGGGCCTGTCGTTCGCCGCGGTCTTCCTCGACTCCGGCACCATGGCCACCTCCGGCATCGTCGCCGCCCAGGAGGGCAACTGGTACGTCTTCCTGCTGCTGCCCTCGTTCCTGATCTACCTGACCTCGATGGTCGGCGAGACCAACAGGGCCCCGTTCGATCTCCCCGAGGCCGAGGGCGAGTTGGTCGGCGGCTTCCACACCGAGTACTCATCGCTGAAGTTCGCCATGTTCATGCTCGCCGAGTACGTGAACATGGTGACGGTCTCCGCACTGGCCACCACGCTGTTCCTCGGCGGCTGGCGCGCACCGTGGCCGCTGAACATGTGGTCGGGCGCGAACTCCGGCTGGTGGCCGCTGCTGTGGTTCGTGGCGAAGGTGTGGATCTTCATGTTCGTGTTCGTCTGGCTCCGGGCGACCCTGCCGCGGCTGCGCTACGACCAGTTCATGAAGCTGGGCTGGAAGGTGCTCATCCCGGCCTCGCTGCTGTGGGTCATGGTGGTCGCCACGGTCCGCGAACTCAGCGAGACGGTCGACCAGTTCCGGGTCACGACCGCCGTCGTGGGCGTGGTGGCCGTCGCGGTGGCCGCGACCTCACTGCTGTGGGTTCTGCTGCGCCGCCGCTCCGTCCGCCCCGAATCCGCTCCCCCGCCAGGCCCGTTCGACCCGATGGCGGGCGGGTTCCCGGTGCCGCCGCTGCCGGGACAGACGCCCCCGGGCCGGCGCCGGGCCCTGGTCCCCGCCACCGCCCGCGCCGAGACCCCCGACCACGACACTCAGGAGGGCAGCAATGCCGCAGCGCACTGACTCCCCACCCAGCAGCTCCCCGGGCTTCGCCCGCCGACTGCTCGCCCCGCTCGCGGGGTTCGGCGTGACGCTGGCGACGATGTTCAAGAAACCCGCCACCGAGTCCTACCCCGAGCAGAAGACGCCGACCGCGAGCCGCTACCACGGCAGGCACCAACTCAACCGGTACCCGGACGGGCTCGAGAAGTGCATCGGCTGCGAGCTGTGCGCGTGGGCGTGCCCCGCCGACGCCATCTTCGTCGAAGGCGCGGACAACACCGACGACGAACGCTATTCGCCCGGTGAGCGTTACGGCCGCGTCTACCAGATCAACTACCTCCGGTGCATCGGCTGCGGACTGTGCATCGAGGCCTGCCCGACGCGCGCACTGACGATGACCAACGAGTACGAGATGGCCGACGACAACCGGGCCGACCTGATCTACGACAAGGACCGGCTGCTGGCACCCCTCGAGCCGGGCATGGAGGCGGCGCCGCACCCGATGAGTCCGGGCACCACCGCACAGGACTACTACCGCGGAGGTCCGGTCCGGTGAACCGCGACGCCGCCGCCGGCCTGCTCGCCGAGACGTTCACGCGGACGTCGACGGTCGAGGGCGTGCAGTTCTGGATCCTCGCCACGCTGGCAGTGATCGGCGCCATCGGCGTGGTCAGCGCGACCAAGGCCGTCTACTCGGCGATCTTCCTCGCGACCACGATGATCATCCTTGCCGTCTTCTACATCGCCCAGGGGGCAGTGTTTCTCGGCGTCGTGCAGGTCGTCGTGTACACCGGCGCGGTCATGATGCTCTTCCTGTTCGTCCTCATGCTCGTGGGCGTCGACTCCTCCGAGTCTCTGGTGGAGACGATCCGCGGGCAGCGGGTGGCCGCGGTGGTGGTGGGCATCGGATTCGGGACCCTGCTGATCGCGGGCCTCGGCAACGCCTTCACGACCTCGGCCGAGGGTGCGGGCGGCTACGTCGGGCTCGACCGGGCCAACGCCGGCGGCAACGTCCCCGGCCTGGCCGACCTGATCTTCGTCCGCTACGTGTGGGCGTTCGAACTCACCGGCGCGCTGCTCATCACCGCGACCATCGGCGCGATGGTGCTGGCACACCGGGAACGGTTCGAGCCGCGCAGGACCCAGCGCGAGATGGCGCAGGACCGCGTTCGCGAGGGCGTCCAGGTCACGCCGCTGCCCAGCCCCGGCGTGTACGCCCGGCACAACGCGGTGCACATGCCCGCCCGGTTGCCGGACGGTACCGCCGCCGAGTCGTCGGTCAGCGCGGTGCTGCAACGCCGCCGCACCTACGACGACGCGGGTCGGGCGTCCCGCGAAACCCGCGCCACGCCGGCCGAACCCGGGCCGGACGACCACAGCTCACCGGACGACCACGGAGAGGACGGGACGCGATGAACCCGGACAACTACCTGTACCTGTCCGCGTTGCTCTTCTCCATCGGCGCGGGCGGTGTGCTGATCCGCCGCAACGCGATCGTGGTGTTCATGTGCATCGAGCTGATGCTCAACGCCTCGAACCTCGCCTTCGTGACGTTCGCGCGGATGCACGGAACCCTCGACGGGCAGATATTCGCGTTCTTCACGATGGTGGTCGCCGCCGCCGAGGTCGTCGTCGGCCTGGCGATCATCATGACCATGTTCCGTTCCCGCCGTTCGGCTTCGGTCGACGACGCCAACCTGCTGAAGTACTGACATGAGCGGGGGGATCTGGCTGCTGCCGGCGCTGCCGCTGTTCGGTGCGGCGGTGCTGCTGCTCGGGGGCAGGCGCACCGACCGCTGGGGCCACCTGCTCGGCTGCGGCACCGCGCTGGCCTCGTTCGCGGTGGGGGTGGCGATGTTCGTCGGCATGCTCGGCCGCCCCGACGCCGAGCGCGCGCTGCACGAGAACCTCTACAGCTGGGTTGCCGTGCCCTCTGGTCGCTTCGCAGGCTCCGCTCCTGCCGCCCAGCTACACGTGGACTTCGGTCTGCAACTCGACCAGCTGTCGATGTGCTTCGTGCTTCTCGTCACGGGAGTCGGCTCGCTGATCCACGTCTACTCGGTCGGCTACATGAGCCACGACCCGGATCGCAGGCGATTCTTCGCGTACCTCAACCTGTTCCTCGCCGCGATGCTGCTGCTCGTGCTCGCGGACAACTTCCTCGGTCTCTACGTCGGGTGGGAGGGCGTCGGTCTCGCCTCCTACCTGCTGATCGGCTTCTGGCAGTACAAGCCGCCCGCGGCGACCGCCGCGAAGAAGGCCTTCGTGGTCAACCGGGTCGGGGACATCGGCCTGATCGTCGCCCTGATGATCATGTTCGCGACCTTCGGATCCGTCGACTTCGCAGGCGTTTTCGGCGCCGCCCCGGCGGCGAGCGAGGCCACCACCACCGCGATCGGACTGATGCTGCTGCTCGCGGCGTGCGGCAAGTCGGCGCAGGTGCCGCTGCAGTCCTGGCTGGGCGACGCGATGGAGGGTCCGACGCCGGTCTCGGCCCTGATCCACGCCGCGACGATGGTGACCGCGGGCGTGTACCTCATCGTGCGGTCCAATCCGATCTTCGACCTGGCGCCGGGCGCGCAGCTGGCGGTGGTGATCGTCGGCGCGGTGACCCTGCTGTTCGGCGCGATCATCGGCTGCGCCAAGGACGACATCAAGAAGGCGCTGGCGGCGTCGACCATGAGCCAGATCGGCTACATGGTCCTCGCCGCGGGACTCGGCCCCGCCGGCTACACCTTCGCGATCATGCTGCTGCTCAGTCACGGCTTCTTCAAGGCCGGCCTGTTCCTCGGGGCGGGCTCGGTGATGCACGGCATGAACGACGAGACGGACATGCGCCGCTACGGCGGACTGCGCACCGTCATGCCGATCACCTTCGTCACGTTCGGCCTGGGATACCTTGCCATCATCGGCATTCCGCCGTTCTCGGGCTTCTTCGCCAAGGACAAGATCATCGAGGTCGCCTTCGACGCCGGCGGCGCAAAGGGCGCGATCCTCGGGGTGGCCGCACTGCTCGGCGCCGGGATCACCGCGTTCTACATGACCCGGGTGATGCTGATGACGTTCTTCGGGCAGCGGCGCTGGCGTACGGACGAGCCGCCGACGCCGCACGAGTCCCCCGGCGTGATGACCGTACCGATGATCCTGCTCGCGGTGGGTTCGGTGGCCGCGGGAGCGGTGTTCACTGTCGGCTCCTCGCTCGAGCACTGGCTCGAACCGGTCGTCGGCGCGCACGCCCCGGGCGAGGCCGTCCTGCCCGTCTGGGTGCTGACCGTGACCACGCTGGCGGTCGTGCTCGTCGGCGTCGCGGTGGCCTACCGGCAGTACGGCACCGCGCCGATTCCGGAGCAGGCGCCGGTCGAGGTCTCCGCGTTGACCGTCGCGGCGCGCAACGATCTGTACGGAGACGCGGTCAACGAGGCGGTGTTCATGCGTTCTGGCCAGTACCTGACCCGACTGCTCGGGTTCGTCGACAGCAGGGGCGTCGACGGCGCGGTCGGCGGGGTCGCCACGGTGGTCGCGGGCACCTCGAATCGCTTCCGGCGCATGCAGACCGGCTTCGTCCGGTCGTACGCCCTGTACATGTTCACGGGTGCGGCGGTGGTCGTCGCGGCGATGGTCTTGGTGGGGGTCCGGTGAACCACTTTCCCTGGCTGACCACGTTGTGGGTGGTGCCGCTGGCCGGCGCGGCTCTGGTGCTGGCGTTGCCCGCGGCCGCGCGCCGGATCGCGAAGGTGGTCGCGCTGGCGGCCTCCCTCGTCGTGCTCGCCCTGGTGGTGGTGCTGGCGTTGCGGTTCGATCCGTCGGGCGCGCAGTACCAGTTCGTCGAATCGCATTCCTGGATACCGGCTTTCGGCACCCGGTACACCCTGGGGCTGGACGGCATCGCGCTGGTTCTGGTCGCCCTGACCGCGGTCCTGCTGCCGCTGCTGATCCTCGCCGGCTGGAAGGATGCGGAACCGGGTGACCCGACCACGGGGCAGGCGCGTTCGACCCACGTCTACCTGGCGTTGTTCCTGATCGTCGAGTCGATGGTGATCGTGTCCTTCGCGGCGCTCGACATCCTGCTGTTCTACGCCTTCTTCGAGGTCATGCTCGTTCCGATGTACTTCCTCGTCGGCGGGTTCGGCGCGGATCGTGCCCGCCGGTCCCGCGCCGCGGTGAAGTTCCTGCTGTACAACCTCTTCGGCGGCCTCATCATGCTGGCCGCGGTCATCGGCCTGTACGTCGTCACGGCGGGGCCGGACAGCCCGTTCGCCTCGGGCACCTTCGACTTCCGCGAGATCGTCGCCGCGGTCTCCTCCGGCACCCTCGCGATCGACTCCGGGGTGGCGAAGGCGCTGTTCCTCGGCTTCATGTTCGCCTTCGCGGTCAAGGCGCCGCTGTGGCCGCTGCACAGCTGGCTCCCCGACGCGGCCGTGGAATCCACCCCCGCGACAGCGGTTCTCATGATGGCCGTCGTCGACAAGGTGGGCACCTTCGCGATGCTGCGCTACTGCCTGCAGCTGTTCCCGGACGCGTCGCGGTACTTCGCGCCGCTGATCGTGACGCTGGCGGTGATCGGCATCGTCTACGGCGCGGTGCTGGCCATCGGTCAGGCCGACATGATGCGGCTGATCTCGTTCACCTCGATCTCGCACTTCGGCTTCATCGTCCTCGGCATCTTCGCGCTGACCAGTCAGGCGCAGGCCGGATCCGTGCTGTACATGGTCAACCACGGCATCTCCACCGCGGCACTGTTCCTGGTGGCCGGGTTCCTGGTGTCCCGGCGCGGCAGCCGGCTCATCGCCGACTACGGCGGTGTGCAGAAGGTCGCGCCCATGCTGGCGGGCACGTTCCTCATCGCCGGCCTGGCCACCCTGTCCCTTCCCGGGTTGGCGCCGTTCGTCAGCGAGTTCCTCGTCCTGATCGGCACGTTCACCCGCTACCCCGTCGCCGCGGTGGTCGCGACGAGTGCGCTGGTACTCGCGGCGATCTACGTGTTGTGGATGTACCAGCGGACGATGACGGGCCCGGTGACGACGGGCAACGAGAAGCTCACCGACCTCGTGCCGCGGGAGATCGCGGTGCTCGCCCCGCTGATCGCCCTGCTGATCCTGCTCGGCTTCTACCCCAAGCCGGTGCTGGACGTGGTCAATCCCGCAGTGACCGCGACCCTGACCACCATCGGTGAGCACGACCCCGCACCGACGGTGCCGCAGGGGCTGTCCGGCACCGGCCGTCTCGGCGACGACGTTCACGGAGGTGTGTACCGGTGAATACCGCGACCCTGCCCACGCCGTCGATCGAGTACGGTCTGCTCTCGCCGATGCTGATCGTGTTCGGCGCCGCCGTCCTCGGGGTGCTCGTCGAGGCGTTCGCGCCGCGACGCGGCCGCTACCCGAGCCATCTGGTGATCAGCCTCGCCGGGCTGGTCGCGGCCTTCGTCGCGGTGATCGTGCTTGCCGCGCATCTGCATTCGTCCGGTACGGCCGGGCACTCCGCGGTGATGGGGTCGGTGGCCGTCGACGGTCCCGCCCTCTTCCTGCAGGGGACGATCCTGCTGGTGGCGATCGCGTCGATCCTGCTGGTCGCCGAGCGAGGTGTCGAGGCCGGCACGGACGCCGCCGCCAGGACGGACACGTTCGCTCCGCGCGCCTCCGCGCTGCCGGGCAGCGTCGCCGAGCGGGAGGCCGCGAAAGTCGGTGTGGCACAGACGGAGGTGTTCCCCCTCCTCCTGCTCGCGGTCGGCGGCATGCTGCTCTTCCCGGCCGCCGACGACCTGCTGACCATGTTCGTGGCGCTCGAGGTGCTCTCGTTACCGCTGTACCTGCTGTGCGGGTTGGCGCGCCGCCGGCGACTGCTGTCCCAGGAATCGGCGATGAAGTACTTCCTGCTCGGCGCGTTCTCCTCGGCGTTCTTCCTCTACGGCGTCGCACTGCTGTACGGGTACGCGGGCACCGTCCGGCTCGGCGGCATCGGCGACGTGGTCGCGGCCCACGCGGAGGCCGACAACGCGCTCCTGATCGGCGTCGCACTGCTCTCGGTCGGCCTGCTGTTCAAAGTGGGTGCGGTGCCGTTCCATTCGTGGATCCCCGACGTGTACCAGGGAGCCCCGACCCCGGTCACCGCGTTCATGGCGTCGGCGACGAAGATCGCCGCGTTCGGCGCGCTGCTGCGGGTGTTCTACGTGACGCTGCCCGACCTGCAGCAGGACTGGCGCCCGGTGCTGTGGGCGGTCGCCATCGCGACTATGGTAGTCGGCTCGGTCGCGGCGGTGACCCAGACCGACGTCAAGCGGATGCTCGCGTACTCCTCGATCGCGCACGCCGGGTTCATCCTCACCGGCCTGATCGCCGGGAACCGGGCCGGGCTGTCGGCGACGATGTTTTACCTGCTGGCCTACGGATTCAGCACCCTCGGCGCGTTCGCGATCGTCGGCCTGGTGCGCGACGCCGGCGGCGAGGCCACCGAGATGTCCCGCTGGGCAGGGCTCGGACGCCGGTCCCCCGTGGTCGCGTCGGTGTTCGCGCTCTTCCTGCTCGCATTCGCGGGCATCCCGCTGACGAGCGGGTTCGTCAGCAAGTTCGCGGTCTTCCAGGCCGCGGCCTCCGGCGGGGCGGTGCCGCTGGTGCTGGTCGGCGTGGTGTGCAGCGCGATTGCGGCGTTCTTCTACGTTCGCGTGATCGTGCTGATGTTCTTCACCGAGCCGCCCAGCGATCCGCCCACGGTCGTGGTGCCGAGCGCGCTGACTGCGGCGGCGATCTTCGTCAGTGCGGCGGTGACAGTGATCCTCGGCGTCGCGCCGCAGCCGGTGCTGGACCTGGCAGACCGGGCGGCCGAGTTCCTGCGGTGACGTGTTCCGGATTTGCTGCGGTCGAACCGATCTGCGGCCTGCCCAGGCTCGGGACGGCCTGCTGCACCGTGGCGGCGACCAGTCCAACGGCCGCCAAGGGAGCAGCGAAGAGCAGCAACAGCCAGTGTGACGACCAGTTCGCCAGCCCAGCGATCGACAAACCGACGAGTGCGGCGAAAACCAACCAGGAAACCCACCCTCGCAGTGCCAGCGCCGCCACCGCTGGTGGGGTTGCGAGCAACAGCCCGATGCAGAGCAGGGGCCATACCCCCAACACGTGAACGATCGAGTCATCGCACTGCAACGGGGATCGGACGCCGTCGAGGTACAGCTCACCGCTCTTCGAGCACGACAACGACACGCCGGCCATCGGTGACGTGCCCACCCACGCGGAAAATACCAACGCGACCACAGCCGAGGACCACCACACGGCTCTCAGCATCGACGCGTCCGCAGCCTGGTCAGGATGACGACAGCGAAGGTACGGCGCAAGGTTCCTCGTCCAATCGGGGTCGGTCTTCGCGGCGAAGGCGGAACCCACGACCACGGACGCATCGCCGTCCTCGAGGTGGACGACGGGTGTTGTTCGCGGAGTTCCGGTCTCGCGTCCAGGTACCGTCGGCAGACAGGCAGTCCCGCCGCCCGCCCGCCGATGCTGCCGTTCGACGTCCCGTACAAGGCGACGGTCGCGCGGTCGCGAAATGCCAAGGCGGTCTTCACATCGGATGCACCTGTTGCCGGACCTCCGTCGAACGTCTACCGGTCACAGCCGGTCAGTCCGGCAGGGTGACGTCTGTGAGATCGGCACCGTCGAGGACCGCATCGGCGATGTTTGCGCCGGTCAGATCGGCCTTGGCCAGGTACGTCCCGACGAGCGTCGCGCCGGTCAGATCGACGTCACCGAGATATGCGCCGGTCCTGTACGCGCCGGAGAGGTCCGCCCCGGCGAGATTCGCGTGCCCGAGGTACGTCGACGTCAGGTACGCCATCGTCAGGTCGGCGTTCCGCAGGTCGGCCCTGGTGAGATACGCGCCGGTGAAGTTCGCGTCGTGAGCGACCACCCCAGTGAGCTCGGCCCTCAGCAGCACGGCGCCGACCAGTTCGGCCGAGGTCAGATTTGCAGCCGCGAGCCTGGCATCGGTGAGGTCGGCTCCCGACAGATCGGCGCCGGTGAGGTCGACGCCGTCCAGGTTTGCACCCGCCAGGTTCGTGCCCGCCAGGTCGGCGTCGACGAGGCTGACCCTCCCCGAGTCACGCTCCGCCCGTAGGGAATTCCAGGCTGACACATCCGAGCGCAGCAGGTCGAGAGGATTCGCGTGCGAGGTCGAACTCATCCAGTCCCCCGAAACTCCCAGCGCGGCGGGACGTTCCACCGCACGTTGACGGCGTCAACCTAGCAGCGGGTTGTTGACAGCGTCAACCACCTTCTATCCTCGGGAAATGCAGGAGCGAACCCGGGACACACGCCGCGCCCTGATCGACGCGGCCAGCGACCTCTTGGCGCGGGGCGGGTCGGCTCACGTCACCCTGCGAGCGGTCGGCGCGGCGGCCGATGTGTCGCGGACGGCGCCGTACCGCCACTTCCAGGACAAGGACGACCTGCTCAGCACGGTCGCCGCAGAGAACCTGGGGCTGCTGAAGGCCGAGATGCAGCGCGCGGTCGCGGACAGCACGACCGACACCACCCCGCTGTTTCGCGCCTGCCTCGCCTACGTCCGCGTCGCCTGGGAGTACCCGAACCACTACCGGCTCGAGTTCGGCGGCGACTACGTGATCAACCCAAGCCGGGTGCTGGTAGACGCCGCCCACGACTTCAGCGGGTACTTCGACGAGCTCGTCGTCGAGGCTCAGCAGAGCGGCACCCTCATCACCGGCGACACCCGGGAGGTCGGCCCGCTGCTCTGGGTCCTGCTCCACGGACTGGCGATGTCCAACCACCTGGTCGCCGACCGAGGGTGCGAACCCGGGACCGGCTACGAAGTCGAGGACATGGAGCGCGTACTCGCCCTGGCCCTGCGCAGCCTCGCGCCGCGCTGAGCGTCGATCCGCCTCGGGCGGATCGACACTGACGCCGGATCAGCTTCCGAGCCGGTCCATTTCGGTAACGTTCGCGAGCCGGACCTGACCGCGCGCGATCAGCCTGTCACGCTCGTCGACGACCGCGACCTGCCAGAGCTGCTGGGTGCGCCCGCGGTGCACGGGGGTCGCCTCGGCGAACAGGGTTCCCTCGCGGACCGCGCGCAGGAAGTCGGTGTTGTTGTTGACGCCGACGACGTGGCCGCGGTCGGCCAGCCAGATTCCGCCGCCGATGCTGGCGAGCGTCTCGATGACCGAGCAGTACACACCGCCGTTGACGATCCCGGCCGGCTGGTGGTGTTCGGGGCGCGCCGCCCACTGTGCGCGCACCCGGTCGCCGCTCAGTTCGGTGTACTCGAGCCCGAGGATCTCGCCGAAGCCCTTGTTGAGGAAGGGGGTCACCTGCGCGGGATCCGCCGTGGCCAGGTCGCCGATCGAGACCGCGTCGCTCATGTTCCACTCCATCGTTCACGAACCGTCCTCGTCGACGGTCCTGCCTCTCAGTGCTACACGACGGCGAGGGGAACCTCGCACGCGGCACCGCCGGGAATGGCGACGGGCTGTCTCTTATACAGCCCGTACCCTCGGTCATGTGGCTGATCAGGGGCGCACCGC